>NZ_JBQQBS010000150.1:0-520 GCF_052245395.1 Streptomyces sp. 4N124 | reverse complement strand
TTGATGAAGTAGAGAAAGTTTTACCGCACCACGCGATCAGAGCTAGTGCGCGCGGCTGAGCACGTTGTCCTGATGGGCTTCGCCCGGCACGGTTCTGGGAGGGGCCGCAAGGTGGAGCACCCCACTGTCTGAACGACCTTGCGGCCCCTCCCAGGTTCGTGCTGCCCTTGGGCATCAGGGCAATGACGGCGATCCGGGCTGCACCGCCCACACCACCCATAACGACGGCCCCGCTACAGGAAGTTGGCCGGCCGCAGAGCTTGAAGCCCATGATCGGCAAGCTTGCTCACGTGATCGATGGAGTGAGTTTGGCCAGGAGCTGCTTTGGGGGGAGTGATCATGGCCCCGTAAGCTTCCGGCACGTCGGGCAGTCTGTGGACCTGCCCGTTAAAGCACGACGTTGGGGCCATGATCTTCGAGGCTCCCCCCAAAGTGGCTGGCTAAAGTCACGGAGTCGATCACCCCAGCCACAGCGGGTGTCTCCCCCTCGCATGGTCGCGCCCGCCGTCCGACCGGTGGC
>NZ_JBQQBS010000149.1:0-664 GCF_052245395.1 Streptomyces sp. 4N124 | reverse complement strand
CGATTGACTAAGGGTTCCTGGGTCAAGCTGATCTGCCCAGGGTAAGTCGGGACCTAAGGCGAGGCCGACAGGCGTAGTCGATGGATAACCGGTTGATATTCCGGTACCCGCTGTAAAGCGTCAAACACTGAACCGGGCGATGCTAAGTCCGTGAAGCCGCCCTGGAGCCTTCGGGCAAAGGGGAGTGGTGGAGCCGACGGACCAGACCTGTAGTAGGTGAGTGATGGGGTGACGCAGGAAGGTAGTCCATCCCGGGCGGTGGTTGTCCCGGGGTAAGGGTGTAGGACGTCAGGTAGGTAAATCCGCCTGGCAATAGTGGCTGAGACCTGATGCCGAGCCGATTGTGGTGAAGTGGATGATCCTATGCTGTCGAGAAAAGCCTCTAGCGAGTTTTATGGCGGCCCGTACCCTAAACCGACTCAGGTGGTCAGGTAGAGAATACCGAGGCGTTCGGGTGAACTATGGTTAAGGAACTCGGCAAAATGCCCCCGTAACTTCGGGAGAAGGGGGGCCATCACCGGTGATCACTCTTGCAGTGTGAGCTGGGGGTGGCCGCAGAGACCAGCGAGAAGCGACTGTTTACTAAAAACACAGGTCCGTGCGAAGCCGTAAGGCGATGTATACGGACTGACGCCTGCCCGGTGCTGGAACGTTAAGGGGACCG
>NZ_JBQQBS010000015.1:0-171620 GCF_052245395.1 Streptomyces sp. 4N124 | reverse complement strand
CGGGGGCACTCTCACCCCCGACGTCGGCTGCCCCGGCGGCGGACCCGCTCCCGGCGTCGAGGCAGCGTGCCCGTCCTCCACCGCCGAAGTACTCCCCTCCCCCTCCCCCACCGCCCCCGCCGCCGAAGCGAACCGGTCGTCCAGTGAGTCGGGCGCGGCCGTGGGGCCCGTGTCGTCGGTGGAGTCGTCGTACAGCTGTCCCCACCAGTCGTCCTCGTGACCGGTGGGACTTCCCCCCTGCTGGCTCATGCCCCCAATTGTCCACCGCACGGGCCGGATGAAAACGGGGCATCCGGAAAATCCGGCGCGGTCGTGACGCTCGGGAAGTCGCCGGGCGATCCCACCCCCCACGGGAGAACCGCCCGGCGACGCCGGAGTGACCCGGGCCCGCGATCCCCTACACGTGCGGGCGCACGTCGTAGGCCCGGGTCACGATCTGGGTGACCGAATTGCCATTCATATCTGTCATCCGGACCCTGAGTGTGACCTGCTTCCCTGTCGCCCCGCTGTGGTCCACCACCGCTTTCCAGCCACCGTCTCGGTCACGCTCGGTGCGCGCCTCGGTCCAGATCTCCCCGCCGTCATACGAGTAGTCCAGCCGCACGGAACTCAATCCTCCGGGCTCATAACCCGCATGACCGGTCGCCGTGAGCCCGATCCGCAGCCCGTCTCGCGCCGGGAGTGTCTTGAGCCCGTCCTCCGGCAGCTCGTAGCGCGGGAAGAGCAGCGGGATGCCCTGGGAGTAGGCATCCTCGTCAAGACCCGAGCGGAAGGACCAACTCGTCGTCGTGCTCGTCGACCGGTTCCACACACGCGCGGGCGGGCCGATCTTCGTGGTGTTCAGGGTGAGTTCGTACGACGACTCCTCGGCCGGCACCTCGAACACCCCGAACGGATACGGGCTGTCGCCGACCGTCTCACCGTCCCGCTTCAGCACCATGTTCCCGATGTCGCCGAAACTGCCCTGGACTCCCTGGTGTTGAGCGTCGCCCCAGAACCCGGGCGCCACGCCGATCAGATTGCCCTGCCGCTCGGCGGCGAGTGCCTGCCGTCCGCCGTCGTCGAGCGGGGCGACCGGCGAGACGACCCCGCCGTACCACTCCTCGCTGCGCCGCTCCCCCTTCTCGTACGTCCGCACCGGGTCGATCATGAACTCGCCCCACGGGAAGCTGCTGGACACGTCGTGCCCCCAGCCGGTGGTGCCGGGTGAGTGGTACTCGGTGCGAGTGAAGGGCGCGGGGACGGTCTCCAGGTCGCCGAAGTAGCCGGACAGTCCGCTCGGCCGGGTCATGGTGGTCAGGTCGATGTAGTCGGTGGGCGTGCCCATCGCCTTGTACGTCGCTGTCGTCGCCGCCAGTTGCTTGTCCCGGACGCGGTAGGTGCGGTCGCCGTGGATGGGTCCCGTCTCCGGGAAGGCCAGGGTGTAGACGTACGGGCTCTTGGCCGTGGCCTTCCAGCGCAGGGTCACGTCCGGTGCGGCGAGCAGGGCCGTCGCCTCCTCGGCCGGGATGCCGAGGACGGGCAGTGGTCCACCGGTGAAGCCCGCCGACGGGTACCAGCGGCCGGGCGCCTCGCGGTACCCGAGCACGGCGACCGCGCCGGCCGCCTCCGCGCGCACCGCCACCTCGTAAGCACTGCCGCTGTCCGGCAGCTTGATGAGCGCGATCTTTCCTTCGGCGCCCGAAAGCTCCTCCTCCGTACCGGACTTGGCGTCGAAGAGCCGTGCCTCGCCACTGCCGTCCAGGTTCGCCGAACTCGTCGACGCGGTCACCGGATGCAGCGACCGCCCGCCCACGACGGCGAGTTCGGTGATCTGCGGTGCGGCGGCCCGCCAGAAGCTGTCGAACTCGAAGCTGCCTTCGCTCGCCCGGCCGTCGACCGAGGCGTAGTAACCCCGGATCGACCTGCCGCCGACCGCCGTACCGGCGTGCAGCCAGGTGTCGTCCCAGCTGCGCGCGAACCCGAGCGTGGCGGCCCGGACCTCGGAGGGCCGGTCCGTCCTCACGCTCAGCCGGTGGGCCTTGCGGGCGTCGAGCACGACGGTCGTGTCCTTGCGGATCTCCAGCTGCGGACGGGCCAGGTAGGTAAGGGAGTTGACGAGCGTTCCCTCGGTCTCCGGCGTGGTGATGAAGCTGGAGAGGAAGTAGCTGCCCGGCCGGATCGCGTACGTCTGGTCGCTCGCGCCCTCGTTGAAGCGCCGCTCGCCGCTCGCCTCATCGGTGCCGATCAGGTCGACGGAGGACGCACCGTCGGCGGGTCTACCGAGGCGGTCGGTGAGCTTGACGCGCAGGGTGACCGTCTCCGGCTGGACGTAGAGGGAGAAGGGCGTGGAGACGGTGACGCCGTCAGCCGTGGCGAGGACGCGGCCGGTGAGGTCGCCGTACTGGGCGCGGCTGAGGGTCGCGGTCGGGTCGAGGGCGAGCGGGATCTCGGCGGTCTCCCCCGCCGGGACGGTGACCGAGCGGGCGGTGAGGCGGGCGATCGGCGAGCGGACGGTGGAGCCGTCGTTGCCGGTGACGGCGGACACCGACAGCTTCAACTCCACCGCCCGGTCTGTGGTGTTGGTGTACGGCACGGTGACCGTCGTCCGATCGCTGCGGTCCTGGGGCCAGTTGAAGGTGCCGCCCTGGATGGCTGACGCGCCGAGCACCGGCTGGTCGATCGCGGCCTTCGCATCTAGGCGACCGGCGCCGGTCTCCCGGACGTCACCGGGCACGTGAGCGTCGGCAGATGAGATCAGGGCCGCCTTGATCTGCTGGGCGGACCAGTCGGGGCGCCGCTGCTTCACCAGTGCCGCCGCGCCCGCGACGTGCGGCGCCGCCATCGACGTACCGCTCATGGATCGGTAGGCATACATGCCTCGGCCGCCTGCGTTGGCGGCGGAGATGCCGACGCCCGGCGCGGTGATCTCGGGCTTGAGGGTGTGCGAGCCGTACGCCGGGCCGCGGCTGGAGAAGGAGGCCGTGGAGTCGTCGCGGTCGACGGCTCCGACGGTGAGGGCGCTGGGGGCGCAACCGGGCGAGGAGACGGTGTTGTTGCCGGGTCCGGTGTTGCCGGCGGCGATGACGAACAGGGTGTTCTGGCTGGACCTGGCAAGTTCCTCGGTGGCCTGCGCCATCGGGTCGGTGCAGTCGGTGCGGGCCGGGTTGCCGAGGCTCATGGAAACGACGTCGGCGCCCTGGTCGACCGCCCACTGCATGCCGGCGATGATCCAGGAGGTCTCGCCGTAGCCGTAGTCGTCGAGGACTTTGGCGTTGAGGAGTTCGGTGCCGGGCGCGACGCCCTTCTTCTTGCCGTCGCTCGCCGCGCCCGTGCCGCCGACGGTGGAGGTGGTGTGGGTGCCGTGGCCGTCGTGGTCGCTCGCGTCCGCCGAGTCGGTGAAGTTCTTCGACGCGGCGATCCGGCCCTTGAGGTCGGGGTGGTCGGCGTCGGTCCCGGTGTCGAGGACGGCGACCTTGGTTCCCTTGCCGTCGTAACCCGCGGCCCAGGCCTCGGGGGCACGCACCTGACGGGTCGAACGGTCCAGCGTGGCTCGCACCTTGGCGTCGAGCCACAGCTTCTTCACGTCGCCCTGGGTGACATCGGCCCAGAAGTCGCCGGTCTTCGCCTTGTCCGTCTTCAGGGCGACCCCGTCGATCGGGTCGAGGACGAGTTCGCGTTCGGCTCCGCGCGGGGCGGCCGGGACACTGCGGGCCACGGACCGGTCGTACGTCGCGATCAGCGGGAGCGTCTCGCTGTGCGCGTCGTCGTAGCCCTGCCGGATGAGGCCGGTGACGTTGAAGAGTTCCTCGTCGACACGGCCGGCGGCCAGCGCCTCGACCGCGCTCTCCGGATAGACGTACAGGTCGTCGCCGGACCGGCGGGTCTGGGTGACGGGGGTCGTACCGGCCGGGCCGGGCAGGGCGACGGCGCCGTCCTGCGTGACGAGGACCCGGTCGCCGGTGACGAGGGTGACGAGGGAACCGGTGCGGGCAGGGACGGCGGAACCGGTGCCGGGGGTGGCCCGGCTTCCGGTCAGCGGTCTCGGTTCCTCCGCCGCGTGCGTGGGCGCGGCTGTCGTGACGGCCAGCAGGGCGGCGGTCGCCGCCCCCAGGGCCGTACGCCGTATCGCTCTCCCCAAGATCGCCTTCTTCCCGTACGGCCGCCTGCCCGCGGGCGCGTCTGCGCAGGCCAAGGAGGCCCAATACGGGCAATGCGGACGGTGGTTGATGCTGCGGTGGCGACACCTTGGCAGAGTGGCGGGCGGTACGGCGATGATGTGCCGAGGCGGGTTTGCGCCGTGGCCGATTCCCGCCACGTGGTGCACATGAGGTCTTCGGGGAGGGGCGGCGCCTGATGCTGGCGGCGATAGGTCTGGACGAGACGCACGAGACGGCGTACCGGGCGCTGGTGTCGGTGGGCGCGGCCGACGTGCCCGATCTCGCGCGGCGGCTGACGCTCGGCGAGTACGACACCGAACGCGCCCTGCGCCGGCTGGAGCGGCACGGCCTCGCGGCCCAGTCGTCGGCCCGGCCCGGGCGCTGGGTGGCCGCGCCGCCCGGGGTGGCGCTGGGCGCGCTGCTCACCCAGCGGCGGCACGAGCTGGAGAAGGCGGAGCTGGCGGCCGCGCTGCTCGCCGAGGAGTACCGGGCGGCGGCGGCCGAGCCGGCCGTCCATGACCTGGTCGAGGTGGTGATCGGGTCGGCCGCGGTCTCCCAGCGGTTCCTGCAGCTCCAGCTCGGGGCGAGCGAGGAGGTGTGCGCGCTGGTCACCGGCAACCCGGTCGCGGTCACCGGCACGGAGAACGTCGCGGAGGAGCAGGCGGCCGGGCGCGGAGTGCGCTACCGGGTGGTCGTCGAGCGGTCGGTGCTGGATCTGCCGGACGGGATCACCGAGCTGTCCGCCGCGCTCGGCCGCGACGAGGAGGTGCGCGTGGTGGACCAGGTGCCGACCAAGCTGGTGGTCGCCGACCGTACGCTCGCCCTGGTGCCGCTCACCTCACACACCGCCGAGCCCGCCGCACTGGTCGTGCACGCCAGCGGGCTGCTGGAACTGCTCTCCGGGTTGTTCGAGTCGGTGTGGCGGGACGCGCTGCCCCTGCGGATCGGGGCCACCGGAGTCTCGGAGGACGAGCCCGACGGCCCCGACGGCACCGACCTGGAGATCCTCTCCCTGCTGCTGGCCGGGCTGACGGACGCGAGCGTGGCCAAACAGCTCGACCTGGGGCTGCGGACCGTGCAGCGCCGGGTGAAGCGGCTGATGGAGCTGACCGGGGTGACGACGCGGCTGCAGCTGGGATGGCATGCGTACGAGCTCGGGTGGGTCGCGCGGCAGCGGCGCGGGTGACCTGCGAGGTCAGTAGGGGTGACCTGCGCTTTCTCTGTCGCTCCGGCACCCTGGACAGATGGGAGTCCTGGACCTCCTGCTGGTCGGCGTGGTCATCGTGCTCGGCCTGTGCGGAGTGCTGGTGCCCGGGGTGCCGGGGTCGTGGCTCGTGTGGGCCGCGGTCATGTGGTGGGCGCTGCAGGATCCACAGCCCGTCGCCTGGTGGGTGCTCGTGGGCGCCACCGTCGCGCTGCTCGTCTCCCAGGTGGTCCGCTGGACCCTGCCGCCCCGGCGTCTGCGCGCGAGCGGCGCCACGCCCCGGATGGGGGTGTACGCCGGTGCGGGGGCGTTCCTCGGCTTCGTCCTGATCCCGGTGCTGGGCGCCATCCCCGGCTTCATGGGCGGCATCTACCTGTACGAACGCCTCCGGCTGGGCCGCCACGGCGAGGCGAGGGCGGCGCTGCGTACGGCGATGCGCAACGGGGGCTCCAGTGTGCTGGCGGAGCTGTTCACGTGTCTGGTGATCTCCGGGGCGTGGCTGGGGGCGGTGCTCTGGGGCTGACGCCCTGGATCTCCGCTGCTTTCGATTGATCGGATCTCTCCTGCCATATTGACGATCTGTCGCCCCATCCCTACGTTGCACTCCGGGATAGCTCCGATGAATCGTCAGAGTCACAGAGTCGCAGAGCCGCCGGGAGTGACGCCATGCCGAAACCGTCCAGACGAACCGTCCTCGCCACCGGATCCGCCCTCAGCGGCGCGCTCCTCACCACGGGCCTCACCTCGGGCCTGCCCGCACAGGCGACCGCGGCAGATTACGACCATGGCCACACCTCCGACCCCTGGCGCACGGTCCTCGACGACGCGGACCTGGTCTGGCAGCGGATGCCGGCCACCTGGTACGAGGGCCCGTTTCTGGGCAACGGCTTCCTCGGCTCGGGCATCTACGCCGAGCCGGGCGCCGAGACCCGCGCCGTCCGCTTCAACATCCAGCACTCCGAGGTGCAGGACCACCGCCCCGAGTTCGGCTCGCTGTTCGGGCTGGCCCGGCTGCCGATCGGCCACTTCACCCTGGAGCCGGTGGGCACCATCACCGGCCTGGACTGGCGGCTCGGACTGCGCGACGCCGAGCTGACCGGCACCCTCACCACCGACCGGGGCACGCTCACCCTCCGCGCCCTGGTGCACACCAGCCGCTCGGTGCTCGCCGTGGAGGTGACACCCAGCGCGGGTGAGCGCGACTTCCGCTGGGTGTTCCATCCGGCGGACGCGATCAGCCCACGCGCCGCGTACCGGCCACTCCCGGACGGCTATCAGGGCAACCCGCCCGCCGAGGTCGCCGACCACGCCGGCGTCTCGGCCGCCGTACAGCCGCTGCTGGCGGGCGGGCAGCATGTGACGGCGTGGCGGGAGCGGGAGCGGGGCGCGACCAGGACGCTGTACGTCCATGTCGCGCACTCGTATCCGCGGACCACGGCGCTGGACCGGGCGCTGAAGGCGGTGCGCGAAGCCTCCGGGCTTCCGTACGCGGCGCTGGCGGTGACCCACCGGGCCTGGTGGCACGCGTTCTACCTCAAGAGCTTCCTCTCCGTCCCCGACGCCCGCATCCAGCGCTTCTACTGGATCCAGCTGTACAAGACGGCGTCCGCCGCCCGCCGTGACGCGCCGGTGATGGCGACGTGCGGCCCTTGGCTGGAGTCGACGCCCTGGCCCAACACCTGGTGGAACCTCAACGTGCAACTGGAGTACTGGCTGATCCACGGGGCCAACCACCTCGAACTCGACGCGGTGACAAGGGCGTTGAGCGAGTTCCGGGACAACCTCACCCAGGAGATGGCCCCGCAGTACCGCGCCGACTCCCTCGGCATCCCCCGCACCACCGACCCCCACCTGATCAACGGCGCCGCGGGCACCCTCACCGGCTACGGCGTCGGCATCCCCGGCCAGGACCCGCCGACCCCCGAGGTCGGCAACCTCACCTGGGCCCTCCACAACGTCTGGCTCAGCTACCGCCACACGATGGACGAACGCATCCTGCGCGACGTCCTCTACCCCCTCCTGCGCAAGGCGATCAACTACTACCTGCACTTCCTGGAGCCGGGCCCGGACGGCAAGCTCCACCTGCCCGCCACCTTCTCCCCGGAGTACGGCGGCAACTCGCGCGACTGCAACTACGACCTGATGCTGCTGACGTGGGGCTGCCGCACCCTCCTGGAATCGGCCGAACTGCTCGGCATCGACGACGAGTTGGCGCCGCGCTGGCGTGAGGTGCTGGCCAAGCGGGCGCCGTATCCGACCGACGCGAACGGGTTCATGATCGGCGCGGACATCCCGTTCGCGAAGTCGCACCGCCACTACTCGCATCTCCTCGCGGTGTACCCGCTGTACGAGCTGACCGGCCGCACCGCGGACGAACGGGCCCTGATCGAGAAGTCGTTGGCGCACTGGGTCGGCTTCGAAGGCGCCCTTCAGGGCTACACCTTCACCGGCGCCGCCTCCATGTCCGCGCTGCTCGGCAAGGGCGAGGACGCGCTCAAATATCTCGGCGAGCTGATGACCCGCTTCATCCAGCCCAACACCATGTACAAGGAGTCCGGCCCGGTCATCGAGACCCCGCTGTCGGCGGCCCAGTCCCTGCACGACATGGTCTGCCAGTCCTGGGGCGACACGATCCGCGTCTTCCCGGCCCTCCCGGCCGCCTGGGCCGACCTGACGGTCCACGACTTCCGCACGCAGGGCGCGTTTCTGCTGTCGGCGGTCCGCAAGGGCGGGACCACCCGCTGGGTCCGGCTGGTCAGCGAGGCGGGCGCGCCCTGCGTTGTACGGCACGGCATCCCGGGGCCGATCGAGGTACGGGACGGACGTGGCCGCCCGCTGCGGTACACGGACGCCGGCGAAGGCGCGATCCGCATCGCCCTCCGGAAGGGCGAGTCGGCACTGATCACCCGCCGGGGCGACCGTCCCGACCTCACCGTCACACCCGTACGGCCCAACGAGGACGCGCCCCGCTGGGGGCTGCCCGGCACGGAAGGATGACCCGGCACGTACGACGTGCTTGTCTGCTGCCATGGCGGAATTCACCGAAGCCGAACGCGCGTACCTGAAGACCCAGCGGCTGGGACGGCTGGCCACCGTCGACCCGCACGGCCAGCCGCAGGCCAACCCGGTCGGGATCTTCCCGCAGGACGACGGGACGATCCTGATCGGCGGCCGGGCGATGGGCAGCACCAAGAAGTGGCGCAACCTCCAGAAGAACCCGAAGGTCGCCCTCGTCGTCGACGACATGATCAGCGCCCGCCCCTGGCGGGTCCGCGGCGTCGACATCCGCGGCGAGGCCGAACTCCTGGTCGGCCCACACGACTTGGGCCCCCACTTCAGCGAGGAGGTGATCCGCATCGTTCCGCGGCGGATCCACAGCTGGGGCCTGGAGGAGGCCTGATCTGCAGCACGCCCCGTAGGGGCGCGGGGAACTGCGCGACCAGCCACGACGAGCCGTCAGACGACCGACGGCCCATCGTGGCTCCCCGCGGAGCTCAGAGCGCACCTTCCAGCCTGAGCAGCTCCACCTTCCGCTCCAGGCCCCCCGCGTAACCCGTAAGCGAACCATCCGCCCCGATCACACGATGGCACGGACGCAGGACAAGCAACGGGTTGGCCCCGATCGCGCCGCCCACCGCCCGCACGGCGGCCCGGGACGCTCCGACGCGCGCGGCGATCTCGCCGTACGTCGTCGTCGCCCCGTACGGCACGGAGTCGAGCACGGACCAGACCCGCTCCCGGAACTCGGTGCCCTCGCCGCGCAACGGCAGCCGGAACTCCTTCAGATCGCCGGCGAAGTACGCGGCGAGTTGCTGCTCCGCCTCCCGGAAGGGCCCGGCGTCGGACCGCCAGCCGTCCTGGACGGTGCGCCCGCCCTTCTGGCCCGGCATGGAGAGGGAGGTCAGCGTGCCGTTGGGGTCGGCGGTGAGGAGAAGATGGCCGAGGGGGCTGTCGAGGGTGGTGTAGTACGTCATCGTTGCTCCAACTCCCCTGCTGCACGCAGGTGTTGTAGTGCGTAGGAGCGCCAGGGGCGCCAGCTGTCGGGGACGTCCGTGCCGGGCACGGCCACGTCCGGGTCGCCGAGGGCACGGGTGCGGATGATCGCCACGATGCGGGCGTCCATCCCGGGCAGGGCGAGCAGCGCGTCCTGCGCGTCGTCCCGGTCGGCCCCCGGGTCAAGTCGTACGGAACCGTCGGCGAGGGCGGCTGTGAGCGCGCTCAGGGGGCCGTCCGGCTCGGCTTCCGCGAGGACCGCGGGCTCGGGGAAGACATGGGTGAGGCTGCCGCAGGGCGCGTCGAGGGCCTTGCCGTACCGGCGTACGAGCACCTCGGCCGCCGTACGCCCCACCAGCGCCCGTACCGCCAGCTCCTCCGGATCGGCGGCGCCCGGTGACCGCAGTCCGGGCCGGGCGGCGACCAGCGGGGCGAGCCGCGGGTCGGCGCCGAGCCGCTCGTCCACGGCGTACGGATCGGCGTCCAGGTCGAACAGCCGCCGCAGCCGCTGCACGGCCGTCGTCAGATCGCGCAGGTCGGTGAGGTGCAGCCGCGCGTCCAGCCAGCCGCCGGACCCGGGCCGCGGCTGTCCCGGCCGCTCCTCGACGGCGACGATTCCGGTGCCGTAGGGGAGGCGGAGGGTGCGGCGGTACGTCCGCCGCCCGCGCGGTCCGCCGATGTCCTCGACGCCGGGGACGGCCTCGTCCGCCAGCTGATCGAAGACGGCACCGGCCTGGTACGGGCCGCGGTGCGCGAGCCGTAGCGGGACGCCGGCCGTCGGGGTCGCCGTACGGCCCTTCGGCGCGGCGCCTCTCAGTGCGGTGGGCGTCGAGGCGTACACCGCCTTGATGGTGTCGTTGAACTGCCGGACGCTGGCGAACCCGGACGCGAACGCGATCTCCGTGACGGGCAGCGAGGTGGTCTGCAGCAGGACACGTGCGGTGTGCGAGCGCTGGGCGCGGGCCAGTGCGACCGGCCCGGCGCCGAGTTCCGCGGTGAGCTGACGCTGGACCTGGCGCGCGCTGTATCCCAGCCGTGCGGCGAGCCCGGCGACACCCTCCCGGTCGACCACGCCGTCCCCGATCAGCCGCATGGCCCGGCCCACGACATCCGCGCGCACGTTCCACTCGGCCGACCCCGGCACCGCGTCCGGCCGGCACCGCCGGCAGGCCCGGAAACCCGAGCCCTGCGCGGCGGCGGCGGTCGTGAAGAAGCGGACGTTGCGGCGCTTGGGGGTGACGGCGGGGCAGCTCGGGCGGCAGTAGATGCCGGTCGTCTCGACGCCGAAGAAGAACTCGCCGTCGAACCGCGCGTCCCGGCTGCGCACCGCTTCGTACCTGGTGTCTTCGTCCATCACGTGTTCCAGTTTCCGCCAGGTGGGACGTCACGGCTGGCGGAAATCGGACATCGGGGTGGACGGTCTACTGCCAACGCCCCCGCTTCGCCTCCATCGCCGCCCTGCCCTCAGCCCCCTTCCGCTTCCAGTCCTTGCGGATCTCCGCCCTGACCCGCGCATCCGTCTTGGCCACGATCCGCTGGTTCTCCCGCAGCAGCTTGCGGTAGCTCTCCAGCCGTCGTACCGGCAGTTCCCCGGAGTCGATCGCGGCCAGCACCGCGCACCCGGGCTCGGCCTCGTGGGCGCAGTCGTGGAACCGGCACCGCTCGGCCAGCTCCTCGATCTCGGAGAAGACCTGCCCGACACCGGTCTCGGCGTCCCAGAGCCCGACACCTCGCAGCCCCGGCGTGTCGATCAGAACGCCGCCGCCGGGCATGCGCAGCAGATTGCGGGTGGTCGTCGTGTGGCGGCCCTTGCCGTCGACGTCCCGGGTGGCCTGTACGTCCATGACGTCCTCGCCGAGCAGCGCGTTCGCGAGGGTCGACTTGCCCGCGCCGGACTGCCCGAGCAGCACGGACGTACCGCCGGAGACCACCGCGGCGAGGACATCGAGCCCGGCACCGTCGACGGCGCTGACCGGCAGCACCGGCACACCGGGCGCCGTGGTCTCCACGTCCTGGACCAGATGGGCGAGGGTGGCCGCTTCCGGGACCAGGTCGGCCTTGGTGAGCGCCACGACCGGCTGCGCGCCGGACTCCCAGGCCAGGGCCAGGAAGCGTTCGATCCGGCCGAGGTCGACCTCGACGGCCAGGGACACGGCGACGATCGCGTGGTCGACGTTGGCCGCGAGGATCTGCCCCTCGGACCGCTTGGAGGAGGTGGAGCGCACGAAGGCGGTACGGCGCGGCAGATACGTCCGTACGTAACGGGGGTTGCCCGCGGGTTCGACGACGGCCCAGTCGCCGGTGCACAGGACCCGCAGCGGATCGTTCGGGGTGACGAACGCGGTGTCGGCCCGCACGACCCCGTCGGTGGTGACCACGTCGCACTGTCCGCGATCGACCCTCAGCACCCGTCCGGGCAGCAGCCCTTCGGACACGTAGGGGGTGAATTGGTCCGCCCATGCCTCGTCCCAGCCGTAGGGAGTCAGAGCGGAGAAAGCAGAGGTGGTAGTCAAGGGTGGCCCTTCGAAGGGCGGCCCCGGCCCTGCGCGCGCTCGGGCGCGATGTGAGGAGAAGGAAGGTCAGCCGGTGGCCACGGAGGTGGAGTTGATGGACTTCTGGATGCGGGCAACGCCCACCGCAGTGACAGCCATCGGTCAACACCTCCTGTTCTCGCTCACCGGACGACGGGGCGGCCGGCAGGCCGTCCCTCTCGATTCGCCGCAACTGTAGTCCCACCCTGCGGCGGTCCGTCAACGCATTTTCCGCCCGCCCCCGGCGTCAGGCCTTCGTGCAGTCGTGGCCGTTGAGGGTGAAGTCGTACCCCGGGGAGTTCTTGCCGCGCCAGGAGGAGAGGAAGCCGAAGGCGAGGGAGCCGTCGGCGGGGACGGTCTTGTTGTAGTCGGCGGCGGTGGCGGTGACGCGGGAGCCGTCCTGGGCGAAGCTCGCGTCCCACATCTGGCCGACCTGCTGGCCGTCCTTGAAGGACCAGGCGACCCGCCAGTTCTCCAGGGCCTGGGTGGTGGTGATGGTGACGGTGGCCTGGAAGCCGTCGGGCCACTGGTTGACCAGGTCGTACGCGACCTCGCAGGTGGCCGGGTCGTCCGTCTCGGGGTCCGGGTCGCCGCCGCGGGCGGTGGACGAGGTGGTGCCCTGGGGTTCCGGGTCGGGCCCCTTGTCGTCGGAACGGTCCGAGGGGCCGGTCGCCGACGGCTCGGGCGAGACGGTCGCCGAGGCCGAGGGCCGCGCGCTGGTGGACGGTTCGGAGACGCTGGGGACGGCCACCGGCTGGCGGTCGGAACCGTCGGTGGGTCCCGCGGCGCCGTCGTCGGTGGTGCCGCCGGGCATCATCGACACGGCGAGTGCCAGCAGGGAGACGATGACGGCGGCGACGAGGAGGCCGCCCCGCACGACGCGCGCCTTGTGCGCACCGGGGTTCGGGGGCGCGTCCGCGTCCGCGGGGTCCGGGCGCCCGGCGCCCATCCGTACCTCGGCGGCTCTGCGACGGCGCTCCAGATAGGCGAGGCCGCCCCAGCCGATCACACCGCCGGCGAGCGCGGCGGGCAGTCCGCCGCCGTGCAGCCGCAGACAGGCGGCGGCCTCCGCGCACTCCACGCACCGGGCGAGGTGGCGGGAGAGGTCCTCCGGGGTGTCTGCGAGCGGGGAGCGGGTGACCGCGTCGAGCAGCCGGGCGTAGCTGCGGCACTGCGCGGCCATCGGCGTATCGAGGTGGGCGCGGTGGCAGCGGTCCCGGAACAGGACCCGCACCTGGTCGAGTTCGTCGGAGACCGACGCCGGGTCGAGCCCGAGCCGGCGGGCCACGACGGACATCGGCAGGGCCTCCACCTCGGCCAGCCACAGCAGCGCCGCGTCCGGTTCCTGCATGTCGCGCAGGCCGCGCAGCGCGAGCGGGCGCTGCAGCGGAGGTCCCGTGTAGCGTTCGGCCTTGTCCGAGTTGAGCCACAGCCGTAGCTCCGGGTCGAGCTTGTGGCCCTGGCCGTCGGTCTCCCAGGCCGCCGCGGTGGTCCGAACGGCCGTCAGCAGCAAGGGAATCCGGGGCAGCCGGGCCGGGCGGCGGCCGGCGTTCCTGGATGTGCCGGTCTCACCGGCGCGGGCCTCGCGTATGCCGAGCGCGAAGGCCTCGGTGGCCAGCCGGGTGGCCGCGGCGGATCCGGCCGTGCACAGGTCGGCGTACGAGAGCACCGCGTCCCAGCACTCGGAGAACAGCGCGGCCTCGGCGGCGTCCTGAGGGGTCGGCAGGTCGGGCATGGGTCTCCTGCATCCACGAGCGAGGTCAACTCACCTATTTGGCAACGGAGTTGGGGGAAACCTCGCGGCAGAGCACGAGCCTTTCACGTTCTCGACACAACTGACAAGCACGCTATTCAAATCCGGTGCCCGACGGGCACGCGGTCCGGGCCCCCTCGCCCGGACCGCGCATCCCCCCGTGACGAATCAGCGGCGCGACTGCTCCATCGCCACGACCCGTCCGCCGGCGTCGAGATACTCCGTCCTGTACTGCTCCACCCACTCTTCGTCACTACGAGAGTCATACGGAAGGAACGCCAAGAAGTATCGATCCCGGCCGACATTGATGTGGTTCAGTGACCGACCGCCGTCCCAGGTGACCCTGACGCCGACCGCTCCCCGCGGAGCGAGACCGTAGACCGTGACCCAGTCGGTCAGCGCGTTCGTGTCCACAGTGGACCAGATCGTACGCTTCACCGCGTACATACCGCCGCGGCTGCACTGCGACCAGCCCTGCTCCAAGCGCTTCCCGTCCCGGTCGAGGACCCGGAGGTACTTGCAGGTCCCGCCCGACCGGTTCGGCGCCGACCAGTACTGCATCCGCACGCCGTCCGGCGCTGTACCCGCGAACAGCATGGTCGCCCGGTCGGTGTCGGGTTCCAGGCCCTCCGAACCCGGCCCGCCGCTCGCCCGGTTGAGGCCCCAGCCCACATCGTCGGGGATCACACCGGTGGCCTCGGCGGCCAATCCCCCGGCACCGAGGGCGGCGACGACCGCGACGCCGATCACCCAGCGGCGCCGGTGCGTGTGCGGGCGCTCCTCGGTGAGGATGCGGGCCAACGCCGTCCGGTCCGGGGGGCTCTCGGCGGTCACCGGGTTCGCCGGGCCCAGCAGTTGACGTACCCGCTCTTCGCTCTCGGCCGTGTTCGTCATGTCCGCTCCCCCTTCAGCCCGGCCAGCTCTCCGCTTGCTCTCGGTTCCTCCCGGCGCGCCAACTCCCGTTCCAGGCGCTGCCGGGCGCGATGCAGCCGTACGGCGAAGGTGCGCGCCGAACAGCCGACGACCCGTGCCGCGGCGGCGGTGTCGAGGCCGTCCCAGGCGATGAGCCGCAGGGTTTCCTGATCGTTGTCCGACAGCGCGGCGAGCGCCTGGCGTAGGTGCAGGGCCTCGACCACTCCCCCGGCGTGGTCGGGTGCCGTCGGCGCCACGGGGGCGACGCGGCCCAGGCGTGCGGTGAGCCGGCCGCCGCGGCGCTGTCCGCGCAGCTGATTGGCGAGGACGTTACGAGCCACGGCGTACAGCCACGGCAGTTCCTCGTCGTGCTCGCGAGGCACTTTGTCGATACGTCGCCAGGTGACGAGGAACGTCTCGGCTGCCACGTCCTGCGCGGTCTCCGCATCCGCCACGCGACGCCGGGCGAAGTTCAGCACCCGCCCGTAGTACGTCGCGTAGAGCGTGCGGAGTCTTTCCTCAGGTGTTCCGTCGTCCGGCACACCCGCCCCCTTCCGTCCGCCGTCCGTTGAGACACCTCTCTATGTCCGGCGGCACGGCGGGAGTTACACCTCGACCGGCTCCTGCGCCGAAAGGCTGTCCATGAAGGAGCTGACGGAGAACACCGCGCGGCCGGGTCCGGGCGGGCCGTATCCGGGCGGCGAGGACAGGCCGAACTCGTCCATGGTGGCGCGGTAGGCCTCCAGCAGCCGGATGTGGTACTCCAGCGGGGCGCCCTGCGGGTTGGCCTTGCCGAGCGGGGTCGTCGGCTCGGGGCACCAGGTGGTGAACCGGGGCGTGATGCCCTGCGACATGAAGAAGCGCAGGCCCTCGGTGGTCGACGCGATCGCCTCGTCGACCGTCGTGAAGCCGAACGGCTCGGCCATCTCCACGCCCGCCACGAAGTTGGGGATCACATTGCGGGCGCCGAAGACCTCCGCCGAGTCGAGGATCCGCTTGTGCCACTCGTCGCGGCCGACGTAGCGCTCCTTGCCCGGGCAGTACATCTTGAAGAGGTACTCGTCCCACACCTCGTAGTTCGGGTGGTAGATCTGCACGCCGTAGTCCTTGAACCGCTGGACGTCGTCACGCGGCAGCGCCTGGGCCACCACCTTGCCGATCCAGCGGCCCGGGAAGCGCTCCTCGATGGCCTTGGCGTAGTGGCCGTAGAAGTCGGCCTCGTCGCGGCCTGAGACCGTCTTGGTGATCGCGCCGCCGGTGAGCGTGTAGGCGGTGGACGCCTTCGCGGTGTCGTAGCGGTCGATGATCTCCAGCGCCTCCAGGACCTCCTCCACGTCCTTGACGCCCGTGTACGGCCGCCCGGCCGCCTTGTGCTGGCGCCAGTTGTGGTTGATGTCGCAGTACTGGCACTCCTCCTTGGCGCCGAAGTACTGGCAGACCCGGAAGACGGTGAGATAGATCAGGTAGCCCCACTGGATGGTCGGGGCGACCTCCATGACGGACTTCCCGTTGGAGAGGGTGTGCCGGTAGTACTCCGGCATGGGCGGCACCCCGACGTCGGAGATCCGCTTCCCGTCGAGGTAGAGCCCGAGCATCCCGTCCTCGTCGGAGGCCACACGGTACGGCGACGACGGGTTCACCCGCACCGAGACGACGGTGCGCCGCAGGTCGTACGGCCCTCCGGTGAGGATGATCTCCTCCGGCGGGCGGCGCAGCGCGGCCTCGCCCAGCTCAGGCAGGGTGCCGTGGTCGAAGGAGAAGATGAAGTACGACTTCGGCTTCACCTCCCCGCCCTCGTTGTCGCTCAGCGCAGAGGGGTCGAAGGCCACCCCGCCGCGCAGCAGGTCCTCTTTGAAGACGGCCTCCCGCGGCACATGCGGAAAGCGCTCCATCAGATCCTCGACCAGCGCGGTACGGCTGCCCATCCCGTGTCTCCTCCCGGCTCAGGCGTTCGACTCCTCACGGTATGCCCCCGTGCGAGCGGAGGTGGGGGCGGGGGGCCTTGTGTTTCCGGTCAGGGTAGTTTCCACCTGGGGATTCCCGGTTTTCGCATTCCTGGTTCCCGCATTCCTGGTTCTCGTATTCCTCGGGAGGGGCGACCGCATGGCCGAGACCGTGACCAACTGGGCGGGCAACATCACGTACACCGCCAAGGAACTGCACCGCCCGCACTCGCTCGACGCGCTGCGCGCGCTCGTGGCGGGCAGCGACCGCGTACGGGTGCTGGGCAGCGGGCACTCCTTCAACGAGATCGCCGAGCCGGGCGTCGAGGGGGCGCTGGTGTCGCTGGGCGGCCTGCCCGTCGAGGTCGATGTCGACGCGGCGGCGCGCACGGTGCGGGTCGGCGGCGGGGTCCGGTACTCCGACCTGGCCCGCCACGTGTACGAGCGGGGTTTCGCGCTGCCGAACATGGCCTCCCTCCCGCACATCTCGGTGGCCGGTTCGGTGGCGACCGGTACGCACGGGTCGGGCATCCGCAACGGGTCGCTCGCCACGCCGGTGCGCGAGGTGGAGATCGTCACGGCGGACGGGTCGACCGTCGTCATCGGGCGGGACGACGAACGGTTCGGCGGGGCGGTGACCTCGCTCGGCGCGCTCGGTGTCGTCACCGCGCTCACCCTCGACCTGGAGCCGTCCTACGACGTCGAACAGCACCTGTTCACCGAACTGCCGCTGGCCGGCCTGGACTTCGACACGTTCGAGACGGTGATGGCGGCGGCCTACAGCGTGAGCCTCTTCACCGACTGGCGCGAGCCCGGCTTCCGGCAGGTGTGGCTGAAGAGGCGCACCGACCAGCCGCTGCCCGACTTCCCGTGGGCCGCACCCGCCACCGAGAAGCTGCACCCCGTGCCGGGCATGCCCGCGGTCAACTGCACCGAGCAGTTCGGTGTGCCGGGTCCGTGGCACGAGCGGCTGCCGCACTTCCGGGCCGACTTCACGCCCAGCAGCGGCGCCGAGCTGCAGTCGGAGTACCTGCTGCCACGCCCGCACGCCCTCGACATGCTGCACGCGCTCGACGCGATCCGTACGACGCTGGCGCCCGTCCTCCAGACCTGCGAGGTACGGACGGTCGCCGCGGACACGCAGTGGCTGAGCCCGGCGTACGGGCGGGACACCGTGGCCGTGCACTTCACCTGGGTCGAGGACACGGACGCGGTGCTGCCGGTGGTGCGGCGGGTGGAGGAGGCGCTGGACGGGCTCGACGCGCGGCCGCACTGGGGGAAGGTGTTCGACGCGGTCCCGTTGGACCGGTATCCGCGGCTCGGCGACTTCCGGGCGCTGGCCCAAGTACTCGACCCCAGCGGCAAATTCGCCAACGCCTTCGTGCGGGACATCCTGGCCGGCTGAACCGCGCGGGACTTTCTACACCCCCTTTCCTAACCCCTTGTCGAAAGTCTCCGCAGCCCATAGCCTTGCGCCGCGCCGGTGCCGACGTAGACCCCGGCCTGGCTGGGAAGGGATGGGCTGCTCCGGTGAAGCGCACCTCACGTGACATCCGCACCGCGAACCGCTACGAGGTGCTGCGCCAGATCATCGCCGAGTCGCCCACCTCCCGGCAGGAGCTGGCCGCCGCCACGGGACTGAGCCTGGCCACGGTCGCCACGCTCGTCGGGGAGCTGCTCGACCTCCGCATGATCACGGAGGTGGGGTTCGAGGACTCGGCGGGGGGCCGGCCCCGGGGACTCGTGGCCGTCAACGCGTCGGGGGGCGCGTTGATCGGTGTCGACATCGCGGAGACGTACGTCCATGTCGAGCTGTTCGACCTCGGGCTGAACGTGCTCGCCCGCGCGGACGAGGACATGCGCCCCGGTGAGAGCCTCCCGGAGCAGGTCGTCGCCCATGTCGCCGCGGCCGTCGGCTCGGTGGTCGCACAGGCCGGCATCGAGGGCGCGCGCGTTCTCGGCGTCGGCGTGAGCGTGCCGGGGCAGGTGGACCGCGACACCGGGATCTCCGAGTACGCGCCCAACTGGGACTGGCACGACGTGCCGCTGCTCGATCTGCTCTCCGAGGTCATCGCCTACCCCCTGTACCTGGACAACCCGCTGCGCGCCTGCGCGGTCGCCGAGCAGTGGTTCGGGGCCGCCCGCGGATACGGCAACGCCGTCGTGGTCAACCTCGGCACCGGCGTCGGCGCGGGGCTCGTGCTGGGCGGCGGGCTGCATCGGGGCGTGAGCAACAGCGCCGGGGAGTGGGGCCACACCACGCTCGTCCTCGACGGACGGCTGTGCCACTGCGGCAACCACGGCTGCGTCGAGACCTACGTCGGCGCGCCCGGAATCATGCTGAACCTGCGGGAGTTGAGCCCCCGCAGCACCCTGCTGCACCCCGAGGACCAGACCGCCACGATCGACGCGCTGGCCCGTGGTGTCGCCGCGCAGGATCCGGTGGCCCTCAAGGTGGTCCGGGACACCGCCCGTTATCTGGGCGCCGGCATCGCCGATCTCGTCAACATCCTCAATCCCGAAGTGGTCGTGCTCAGCAGCTGGGTCGCCCGCACGCTCGGCGAACCGCTGCTGCACGAAGTGCGCGAGGCCGTCGCCCGGCACGCGCTCAGGCGGCCCCTGGCCGCCACCGAGATCGTCCTCTCCCCCATCCCCACCGACCCGGTGTGCCTGGGCGCGGCGACGTTCGCGCTCGAAGGGGCGCTGCAGTCGGTGGGGCAGCGGGGCACGCCGGTGTCGAGGGCGCGAGCGCGCGGAGGCCCGAAGGGCTGAGCACGGTCGTGGCCTCGACACCGGCTGAGGTGCCCCGCAGAAAAGGAAACAGCCCGCCACAAAGCGCACCACCCCAGCAAGGAGCCGTACCGCACCACCTTCATGACGACGGAAGGGATGCACGTGACTCACCCCCGCACCACTCACCCCCGCAAGAGATCGGCCCTCCTGACAGCCGCAGCCGCACTCGCTGTCGCAGGCCCTCTCATATCCGCCCCGCCCGCGAGCGCCGCCGCCCCGGTGGCCGCGGAAGTCTCCCCCTACGCCGCCCAGACCATCGACAACATCGGTGCGTCCGGCGCCTGGTGGGTCAACGACCTGAAGAACTTCGACCCGAAGGTCCAGGCCCGGGTGGCGAAGCTGCTCTTCTCGTCGCAGGGCCTCGACCTGAGCAACTACCGCTACAACATCGGCGGTGGCGGCACGGCGGTCACCACCCCGTCCCGCGCCCCGGAGGACTTCCGCAACGACGACGGGACGTACGACTGGAGCAAGGACAAGGGCGGCCGTACGTTCCTGTCCTACGCCGCGAAGTACGGCGTCGAGAACCTCGTCGCCTTCGTGAACAGCGCGCCCGCCGAATGGAAGACCAACGGCAAGAGCTGCGGCGGCTATCTGAAGGCGGAGAACGAGCAGGACTTCGCGAAGTACATCGCCGACGTCACCGACCACTTCGCCAAGCGGGGCCAGAGGTTCGACCACATCAGCCCCTTCAACGAGCCGACGAACAGCTTCGACTCCTGCGGCCAGGAGGGCATGCTCGTCGACGTCGACCAGCGCGACGACATCGTGCGGGCGCTCGGCGCCGAGCAGGACGCACGGCGCCAGAAGACCGGCATCATCGCCGACGAGTCCACCAGCACGGTCAAGTTCAACGACGAGGTCCCCCGCTGGATCTCGCAGCCGGGCACGGCCCAGTACGTCGACAAGCTGGCCCACCACACCTACGACAACCCCAGCGACGCCAACCGCGCGAAGGTCTACGAGACCGCCAAGAACGCCGGCATCGAGTCCTGGTCCACCGAGATCTGCTGCTTCGGCAAGGGCGGCACCGGCTGGGCGCAGGAGTACGACCCGACGATCGACGGCGGTCTGAACCTCTCCCGGATCATCTACAAGGACTTCGCGACCGCGCACGACTCGGCATTCCACTGGTGGGTCGCCCTGTCGGAGATGATCGGCACCGACCCGTACGCGAAGAACGACTCCGGCTGGAACGACGGCCTGATCTACTACGACCCCGACTACGCCACGAACGGCAACCAGACCCTGTACTTCACCAAGCGCTACTACGCGCTCGGCCAGTACAGCAAGTTCGTCAAGCCGGGCTCGGTCGCGCACAACGTGACGGGAGTGCCGGACGGCGTCGAGGTGTCGACGTACGACCGCGACGGCAAGTGGGTCGTCGTCGTCAACAACCACAACGCGACCGACAGTTCGCTGAAGTTGCACTTCAACAGCAAGACGCCGGTGCGGGCTTCGCAGGCCGTACGGACGTCGGCGGACGAGAACTGGGCGAAGGTGGCGGGGCCGGCGGTGCGCGGCTCGACCGTCTCCGCCTCGCTCCCGGCCCGGTCCATCACGACGTACGTCCTCGACCAGAAGGGCCGCGGCAGTTCGGCGATCACGGGCGCGCTGCAGGGGCAGCAGTCCGGGAAGTGCCTGACGGCGGACGCCTCAGGGGCCGCGATCAACGCCTGCACCGCGGACGCGCAGGACTGGTCGTACGACGCGAAGGGCACGCTGAAGGGCGCGGGCGGCTATCTGACGGCCGGGAGTGCGGGCCTGACGACCAGTGCGGCCTTCACGGGTGACGCGGGTCAGCGCTGGCTACTCAACTCCAACGGGCAGATCGTGAACGAGGCGTCCGGGACGTGTCTGGACGTCGGCGGGCAGGCGACGGCAGACGGCAGCAAGGTGGGTCTTTGGTCCTGCAACGGCGGGACCAACCAGGCCTGGTTCCATCAGTAACCCTTCCTGACCGATGGGTTGGCGGGCCGCTGGTGCGGCGGCCCGCCACCCCGCACGTCCGGTATCCCGAACGCCACACAACGCTTCGAGCAGACTTCGTCCAACCCCTTGCCGAAGGCTTAGCCGAAGGTTAACGTCCCGCACCGCAAGCCGAATTGAGCCACCGGTTGAGCCACCGGCCACCGAGCCGTGGAGCCGCAGCCGCACTCGAGACAAGGACGTCAACATGTCGGCACTGAGCAACACCAATTGGGACCGCCGAAACGTACTGCGAGCCGCGATGGGCCTGGCGGCCGCGGGCGGCCTGGCCGCGTGCGGCGGCAACACCGGGCGCAGCAGCGGAGGCTCGGGCGACGCCCTCGTGCAGTACTTCCACGCGTACGGCGAGGCGGGTGTCGAGCAGGCGGTCAAGAAGTACGCCAAGGCCTACAAGGACGCCAACGTCACCACCCAGTGGATCACCGGCAACAACTTCGAGCAGAAGCTGTTCGCCGCGCTGCTCACCAAGAACGCGCCGGACGTCTTCGAGTTCCACCCGCAGATCCAGCTCATCAAGAGCGGTCAGGTGGCGGATCTGACCGACATCATCGAGCCGGTCAAGGACGACTTCAACGCGGCCGACATCAAGTCGCACACGGTCGACGGCAAGATATACGGCGTCCGGATGATCGACGACCCGCAGTTCTTCTTCTACCGGCCCTCGCTCTTCGAGAAGGCGAAGGTCGAGGTGCCGACCACGCTGGAGGAGCTGATCGAGGCCGCCGCCAAGCTGAAGACAAACAAGGTCAAGGGCGCCTACCTCGGCAACGACCTCACCCCGGTCCAGCACAACCTGATCTGGTCGGCCGGCGCCGACACCCTCACCGCGGACAACAAGCCCGCCTTCAACACCGACGAGGTCGCCGAGGGCCTGAAGCAGCTGCGTGGCCTGTTCACCAGCGGTGACCTGCTGCTCGACGCGCCCGCCGACTGGTGGGACCCGTCGGCCTTCACCCAGGGCCTGACGGCGATCCAGTGGTGCGGCATGTGGGCGATGCCCGCGATGATCGAGGCGCTCGGCGACGACATCGGCATCTTCCCGTTCCCGAAGGTCGGGTCCGCCGGCAAGGAGTCGGTCTACAACGGCGGCTGGTCCATGTTCGTCAACGCCAAGAGCAAGAACGTCGACGCGGCCAAGGAGTACGTGAAGTGGCTGTGGATCGACCAGAAGGAATACCAGGAGGACTTCGCCACCTCCTACGGCTTCCACATCCCGCCGCGCACCTCGCTCGCCGAGTCCGCCACCAAGCTGAAGTCCGGCCTTCCGGCCGAGGGAGTGAAGCTGTTCAACGAGTTCGGCCACTTCGACAACATCGGCTGGACCCAGGCCATGATCGCCGCGGTCAACGACGTGATGGCGAACTCCGTCCGCAAGGACAGTGACCCCAAGGCCCAGCTCGCCGCCGCTGAGAAAAAGATCAACACCGAACTCAAGAAGCTCTTCGGTTAGGCCGCCGGACGGATCTCGACATGTCGACCACCACCACACCCGGGGTCGCCAAGAACCCCGCCCCGGCCAAGGTCTCCAAGGCCCGGCCGCGGCGGGGCCTCAGGGCGAACAGCACCTTCAACTTCTGGCTCTTCACCGGCCCGTTCCTGATCGGCCTGGTGATCTTCGTCTTCGTGCCCATCGGCTGGAGCCTGTATCTCAGCTTCTTCGAGGCACGGTTCACGGTCACGCCGAGCGAGTTCGTCGGCCTGGAGAACTACAAGCAGATCCTGTCGGACACGGACTTCAGGAACTCGCTCGTCACCTTCACCGTCTTCGCGGCGTTCATCGTGCCCACCACCTGGGCGCTGTCGCTCGGGCTGGCGCTCATGGTGAACCGGCTGCGGTTCATGCAGGCGTTCTTCCGGTCGGTGTTCTTCCTGCCGACCGCGGTCAGCTACGCGGCTGCCGCGCTGATCTGGAAGATGTCCATCTTCAACGGCGTCCGCTTCGGCATGGCCAACACGTTCCTCGGCTGGTTCGGGATCGAGAACATCGCCTGGCTGGGCAATCCCGATCCGCCCTGGTACTGGCTGGTCATCGTGACCGTCCGGCTGTGGCTGCAGTCCGGTTTCTACATGATCCTCTTCCTGGCGGCGCTGCAGAACATCCCCAGGGAGCTGTACGAGGCCGCCGCCATCGACGGCGCCAAGACGGGCTGGCAGACCTTCCGCTACATCACACTGCCCCAGCTGCGGGCGACGTCCACCGCGGTGATCCTGCTGCTGCTCATCGCCGCCTACCAGGCCTTCGACGAATTCTTCATCCTGCTCGGCAAGGCCACCTGGGGCATGCCGCCACTGGTCGAGCTGTACAAGATGGCCCTGGGCGAGAACCAGAACTACGGCGCGGGCAGCGCGGGTGCGCTGGTCCTGACCGCCCTCATCTGCCTCGTGACCCTGTTCCAGGGCAAGATCATGGGCTTCGGAAGGGGTGACGAGTCCCAGTGACCACCACAGCACCCGACGTCAGGAAGCCGGCGAAGGCCAAGCGCCGCGGCGGCGTCATGAGCAACACCGGTCTGTACATCGCGACCTGCGTGGCCGCCGCCCTCTTCCTCATCCCGTTCTATCTGATCGTCCGCAACGCCTTCATGACGGACCCGGAGATCACGGGCGAGGAGTGGAAGTGGTTCCCCACCGACATCCAGTGGGGCAACGTCACCGAGCCGTTCGACGACGTCACGGTCGACTTCGCCCGGTCGATGTGGAACTCGCTGGTCGTAGCCGTCCTGCACACCACGGGCATCCTCCTCATCTGCTCGCTGGCCGGATACGGCCTCGCCCGCATCCCGTACAAGCACGCCAACAAGGTCTTCTACGCCGTACTGGCCACCCTGATGGTGCCCACAGCGGTGACCTTCGTGCCGAGCTTCGTGCTCGTCTCGTCGCTCGGCTGGGTGGACAGCTACCGCGGACTGATCATTCCGGGCCTCTTCAGTGGTTTCACCTGCTTCCTGTTCCGGCAGTACTTCTTGGGGTTCCCGAAGGAGCTGGAGGAGGCGGCGCGTGTGGACGGGCTCGGCTACTGGGGCGCGTACTGGCGTGTCGTCGTGCCCAACTCGCTGAACTTCTTCGCGGCGATCGCGACGATCACCTTCATCGCGGGCTGGAACGCCTTCCTGTGGCCCCTGGTCATCGGCCAGGACCCCAGCGCGTGGACGGTGCAGGTCGCCCTCTCGTCGTACGCGACCAACCAGACCGTCAACTACCACCTGATCTTCATGGCCACGGCCATTTCCATCCTGCCCCTGGTGTTCGTGTTCCTCTTCCTCCAGCGCTGGCTGGTCCAGGGGATCGCCCAGACCGGCATCAAGGGCTGACGCCCTCTTCTGAAGACCTGGAGACCGATGTCTTTCCGCACCACCACGGCCATCGATTACGTCGAGGACGTCTCGCCGGGCAGCGGGGCCCTGCCGCCCCGCGCCTGGTACGCGTCCTCCGACGCCAAGTCGCTCTCCCTCAACGGCAGCTGGCGCTTCCGCCTGGCCGCGACGGCGGACGCCGAGGACGACTCCTTCGCGGAGGAGGGGTACGACACCGGGGACTGGGCCGAGGTCACGGTCCCCGGGCACTGGGTCCTCCAGGGCGACGGGGCGTTCGGTTCGCCCATCTATACGAACCACCTGTACCCCTTCCCGGTGGACCCGCCGCACGTCCCGACCGAGAACCCGACCGGCGACCACATCCGCGTCTTCGACCTGCCGGCGGACTGGCCCGGCGACGGCGGCGCCGTCCTGCGTTTCGACGGTGTCGAGTCCTGCGCCCGCGTCTGGCTGAACGGCACGGAACTGGGCGAGTTCAAGGGCTCCCGGCTGCCGCACGAGTTCGCGGCCGGGCCGCTGCTGAAGCCGACGGGCAACGTGCTCGCCGTCCGGGTGCACCAGTGGTCCGCCGGGTCGTACCTGGAGGACCAGGACCAGTGGTGGCTGCCCGGCATCTTCCGCGATGTCACCCTGCTGCACCGCCCGGCGGGCAGCGCGGGCGACTTCTTCGTGCAGGCCTCCTACGACCACACCACGGGCGAGGGCACCCTGCGCGTCGACTCCGACGTCGAGGGGCGGGTGTCCGTGCCCGCGCTGGACATCGATGTCGCGACCGGCGAGTCCGTGACCGTCCCCGTCGAGCCGTGGTCGGCCGAGACGCCCAAGCTGTACGACGGTGAGCTGGTCACGGCGGGCGAGCGCGTGCCGCTGCGCATCGGATTCCGTACGGTCGTCCTCGAAGACGGCCTGATCAAGGTCAACGGCAAGGCGATCCTGTTCAAGGGCGTCAACCGGCACGAGTGGCACCCCGAGCAGGGCCGCGCCCTCGACCTGGAGACCATGCGCGAGGACGTGCTGCTGATGAAGCGGCACAACCTCAACGCGGTGCGCACCTCGCACTACCCGCCGCACCCGGCCTTCCTGGACCTGTGCGACGAGTACGGCCTGTGGGTCATCGACGAGTGCGACCTCGAAACGCACGGTTTCACCGAGCAGGCCTGGCGTGACAACCCGGTCGACGACGACCGCTGGACGCCGGCCCTGCTCGACCGCGCCGCCCGTATGGTCGAACGCGACAAGAACCACCCGTCGGTCGTCATCTGGTCCCTCGGCAACGAGGCCGGCACCGGCCGCGGGCTGACCGCGATGGCCGAGTGGATCCACGCGCGGGACGACTCGCGGCTCGTGCACTACGAGGGCGACATCGACTGCCGTGACACCGACATGTACTCGCGGATGTACGCGGCCCATGACGAGGTCGAGCGGATCGGCGCGGGGCTGGACGGCGGCACCCACAAGAGGCGTGAACTGCCGTTCATCCTCTGCGAGTACGGCCACGCCATGGGCAACGGCCCCGGCGGCATCGCCGACTACCAGCGGATCTTCGAGTCGTACGACCGGCTCCAGGGCGGCTTCATCTGGGAGTGGATCGACCACGGCATCACCCACCCGGAGCTGGGCTTCGCCTACGGCGGCGACTTCGGCGAGGAGCTGCACGACGGGAACTTCGTCTGCGACGGGCTGATCTTCCCGGACCGGCGGCCGTCGCCGGGACTCGTCGAGTACAAGAAGGTGATCGAGCCCGTCCGCATCGAGGGCGACGGCGCGGACGGCACCGTACGGGTGACGAACGCGTACGACTTCGCCGATCTGTCGGCGCTGACCTTCGAGTGGTCGTACCAGGTGGACGGCGAGACGGTCGAGGCCGGGACGCTGAACGTGCCGGCGCTCGCGCCCGGCGAGTCGGCCGAGGCGAAGCTGCCGCAGCCGGACCGGCCGGGCGGAGAGGCGCAGTGGACGGTGCGGGCGCTGCTGGCGGAGGAGACCGCCTGGGCCCCGAAGGGCCACGTGGTGGCGTGGGCCCAACTCCCGGTGACCGAGCGGGTGAAGCCCTCCATCACGGCGAGCGAGGGCCCCACCGTGAGCGAGGGGACCGTCCATCTCGGTCCCGCCTCCTTCGACGCCCGCACCGGCGCGCTGCGGACCATCGGCGGCGTCGATGTGACCGGTCTGCGCCTCGACGTGTGGCGGGCGCCCACGGACAACGACGACGGCGCGCCCTGGCAGTCGGACGTCCGGTTCGGTCTGCTGTGGCGCAAGTACGGGCTGCACCGGATGCAACACCGGCTGGCCGGTGTGGAGTCGGCGGACGACTGCCTGACCGTACGGACCCGGGTGGCGCCCGCCGCCTGGGAGGTGGGCCTGGACACCGTGTACCGCTGGACCTCCGACGGGACCCGGCTGAAGCTCACCGTCTCCGTGCGTCCCGAGGGCGACTGGACCGTGCCGCTGCCGAGGCTGGGCATCCGGTTCGGGCTGGCGTCTGCGGACGCGGTGCGGTGGTTCGGCGGAGGTCCCGGTGAGGCCTATCCGGACACCAAGTCGGCGTCGATGCTGGGGCGTTGGAGCTCGACCGTGGACGAGCTGCAGACGCCGTACGTGCGTCCGCAGGAGAACGGTGCCCGGGCCGACGTCCGCTGGGCGGAGCTCGGCGGGCTGCGGATCGAGGGTGACCCGGAGTTCTGGTTCAGCGCGCGCCGCTGGACGAACGAGCAGCTGGACGCGGCCCAGCACCTCACCGATCTCACGCCCGGCGACACGGTGTGGGTCAACCTCGACCACGGGCAGCACGGCATCGGCTCCCAGTCGTGCGGACCCGGCCCGCTGCCGCAGTACTTCCTGCGGGCCGAGCCGGCCGAGTTCTCGTTCGTGTTCTCGGTGGCCGACCAGTCCGATTCCCGGTGACCGGTGATCGGTGATCGATTAGTCCAATCAGTCGATCAATAAATCCATTGCCCGATTGATCGACATTCTGCGACGGTCGTGATGCGCCCGCGGCCGGTCGGCCCTCCAAGCCGACCGGCCGCAACTCATGTTTGAGGCAAGGGAGTTCACGAACTTGAGCGGAAGCATCGAGGTCCGCGGCCTGTCCCGCACCTTCCACACCACCGTCCGCCGCCCGGGCTTCACCGGCGCGCTGCGGTCCCTGGTCGACCCGCAGCGGGTCGCCAAGCACGCCGTCCAGGACATCACCTTCGACGTGGCGCCCGGCGAACTCCTCGCCCTGCTCGGCCCGAACGGCGCCGGCAAGTCCACCACCATCAAGATGCTCACCGGCATCCTCACCCCGACGTCCGGCGAGTGCCGGGTCACGGGCGTGGTGCCGTACAAGGAGCGGGAGCGCAACGCCCGGAACATCGGCGCGGTGTTCGGGCAGCGCACCCAGCTGTGGTGGGACCTGCCGGTGCGTGAGTCGTTCTCGATCCTGCGGGACATCTACGAGGTGCCCAGAGCCGAACACGCCACCCGGCTCGGCGAGTTCGACGAGCTGCTGGACCTCTCCTCCTTCTGGGACACCCGGGTGCGCCACCTCTCGCTCGGCCAGCGTGTGCGCTCCGACCTCGCTGCGGCCCTGCTGCACGACCCGCCGGTCGTCTTCCTCGACGAGCCGACCATCGGCATGGACGTGGTGGTCAAGGAGCAGGTGCGGGAGTTCCTCCGGCACCAGGTGGAACAGCGCGGCCGTACGGTCCTGTTGACCACGCACGACATGACAGAGGTCGAGCGGCTCGCCGAGCGGGTCGTCCTGATCAACCACGGCCGGCTCGTCCTGGACGGCGGCCTCGACGAGATCCGCCGCAAGTTCGGCTCGACCTGGCAGGTGCGGGCGACCCTCGCCGACGCGCACACCGACGTCGTACCGCTGCCGGGCATCGCGCTGCTGCGGCAGAACGGCCCGCAGGTCGTCTTCGGGCCGGACGGACCCGACGCGCCCACGGTGCACCAGGCGTTGAAGACCGTCATCGAGCGGTACGAGGTGACGGGCGTCGCCATCGACGAGGCAGACCTGGAAGACGTGATGCGGGCCGCGTACGTCCACGCCGAGGTGGTCTGACGTGGCCGTTCTGCACGCCTGGCGCGCCGCCCGCGTCACCCCCCTCGGTGAACTGCACACCCCGCCCCGGATGACGGCCGTGCTGATCCGGCTGGCCGTGCAGGTGGTGCTGGTGGCGTCGCTGTGGCACGGCCTGTACTCCCACACCGGGACCACCGCCGGACTGGACGAGAGCCAGGCGGTCACCTATGCCGTGCTGGCCGTACTCGCCTCCCGGCTGCGGGAGTTGGACCAGTACGCGGGCCGGGACACCGTGCTGCAGCACATGCACTTCGGCACCATCGTCTACTGGTATCTGCGCCCGATGCCGCCCCAGCGGTACTACGCCCTGCGTGCCCTCGGTGAGCAGTTGTACGGGCTGGCGTGGGCGCTGGGCGGATTCGCGGTCTGCCTCGCGTTCGGGGTGGTCGAACCGCCCCGGTCCGCCGCGGTGGCGGGAGTGTTCGCGGTCAGTCTGCTGCTCGGCCAGTGGGTGCTGTACTACGTGATGCTCGTCCTGGACCAGATGTGCTTCTTCACCATCCGCAACAACTCCGCGATGCTGATCCTGATCTTCGTGCAGAACCTGCTGTCCGGGGTCTACGCGCCGCTGTGGTTCTTCCCGGACTGGTTCCTCACGCTGAGCGGTTTCCTGCCGTTCCAGGCGACGCTGAGCGTGCCGCTGTCGATCTACATCGGCCGTATCCAACTGGCCGACGCGGGCGTCCAGTTGGCCATTCAGGCGGCCTGGGTCGTCGTGCTGGCGCTGTTCACCCGGTGGGTGTGGCGGCAGGCCGCGGCGCGCGTGATCTCGCAGGGAGGCTGAGATGTCGTTGAAGGCTCTGCGCATCGTGTGGCGGATCTCGCTGCTCAACATCCGTGCCGCGATGGAGTACCGCACCGAGTTCCTGCTGAACGTCGCGGCCGGCGCGATCTGGCAGGTGTCGGTGATCGTGTTCGCGACGGTGCTGCTGGCGCGGTTCACCGGGATGGGCGGCTGGGACAGCTCGGACGTGCTGCTGATCCCGGCGATCCGGATGCTCGCCCACGGGCTGTTCGTCCTGGTGCTGGGGCGGCTGCACTTCATCGGCCGACAGATCCAGGAAGGCATGATCGACGTCTATCTGACCCGCCCCATGCCGGTGTACCGCCAGGTCCAGCTCGCCTACTTCCCGACCAACGCGATCGGCGACCTGACCGTGGCGGCGGGCCTGATGGTGGGCGCGCTCAGTCGCAGTCACCTGGACTGGACGGCGGGCCGGATCTCGTACCTGATCGCGGCGGTCCTCGGCGGCATGCTCCTGGAGGCGGCCCTGTTCGCGGTCGTGGCCTGCGCCGCGCTGCGCTTCCCGGCCGCCGACTACTGGAGCCGCTGGCTGGAGGAACTCCTCGGCACCTTCGGCAGCTACCCCCTGAACGTGCTGCCGAAGGCGGTGGGCGGCTTCCTGACGTACGGCCTCCCGCTCGCGTTCGTCGCCTACTTCCCGGCCGCCGTCCTCACCGGCCACGGCCACAGCACCGGCGTCCCGTACTGGCTGGCGGCGGCCTCCCCGCTGCTGGGCGTGCTGGCCTATCTCGCGGCCCGCCTGCTGTGGCGGTGGAGCCTGCGGCACTACGCGGGCGTGAACGGATGACCGACGCCGCCGGCCGCTGGTCAACCGGCCCGGTACGCCCGTAGGAACGCCGCCACACCGCGCGTGACCATGCGATCGACCTCCCCCTTCGGGAGGGGCCGCACGCCGTAGTGGGACTGCTGGACGACGGAGTGCGAGATCAGGGCCAGGAAGTGGACGCCCGCCATGGGCGCGTCGCCGTGCAGATCGAGCAGTCCGGCCTCCTCCAGGCTCGTCATCGCATCGGCCATCCCCCGCTGGACCCGGGCCGGTCCGGCGTCCTGCCACGCCTGGAGCACCTCGGGCGGCACATGGTCGGCCTCGGCGTGGATATGGCGGACCAGCGCGAAGTGGTCGGGGAACTCGGTCATGAGGGCGACGAAGGCCCGCGCCAGGGCGACCAGATCGCCCTCCAGGTCCTCCGGGCGGGGTGGCCGCTCGGGGTCCAACAGCGCTTGCATCCGGGCGAGTTGGGCGTCCCGTACGTCGGTCGTCGTCCAGGTGACGACCGTACGGAACAGTTCGGCCTTGCCGCCCGGGAAGTGGTTGTAGAGCGTGCGGGTGGAGACGCCGGCCTCGGCGGCGAGCGTGTCGACCGAGGCGCGCGCATAGCCCTCGCGGCCGAAGACCTTGCAGGACGCGCTCGCGATGGCCATCTGCTTCTCCAGCTTGCGCGGTGACACCTCGCGCCGCGCCTGCTCCACCCGAGCCTCGTTGCTCCTGCCCACACTCGCCTCCTCACGACCCCTCAAGTACAACGCCCATTGTATTTCTTACAACGATCGTTGTACTTTTCTCGTACGGGCGCAGCCGCACCGCGGCGCCCGACCCACTGACGAGGGGATACTTCCATGCCTGCCACCGAGACCACGCCCACCGCCGCCGGGACCACCACGGACGCGCCGCTGCGCCTCGCCGTCATCGTCGGCAGCGTCCGCGAGGGCCGCCGGGGTCCCGCCGTCGCCGACTGGTTCCGGACGACCGCCGAGAGTTACGACGGGCTCGAACTGGACGTCATCGACCTCGCGGACGTGCCGCTGCCGCTGGTCATGCCCGACTGGGGCGGCACCCCGAGCGAGGAGGCCGTCGCCGCGCTGGCGGACGTCACCCCGCGCATCACCGCCGCCGATGCCTTCGTCGTCGTCACCGCCGAGTACAACCACAGCTTCCCGGCCGCGCTGAAGAACTTCATCGACTGGCACTACGAGCAGTGGCGCGCGAAGCCCGTCGGCTTCGTCTCCTACGGCGGACTGGGCGGCGGCCTGCGCGCGGTCGAGCAACTCCGGCTGGTCTTCGCCGAGTTGCACGCGGTGACGGTGCGCGACTCGGTCAGCCTGCACTGGCCGTGGTCGGGCCTCGCGGAGGACGGCACCCCGCTCGACGCGGCCGTCTGCGAGGGCGCGGCCAAGGGCATGATCGGTCAACTCGACTGGTGGGGGCGGGTGTTGCGGGAGGCGCGCGCGACCCGCCCGTACGAGGGCTGAGGGCGGCCGGAAGATGTCCACCACCGGGACGCCACAGGCTCCGACGGAGCCGGCCCCCGCCTCCGCCGCACTGCACCGCACGATCGCCGTCGTGATCACCGGCGCCGTGATGACAGTGCTCGACATGACCATCGTGAACGTCGCGCTGCGCAGACTCTCCGCGGAGTTCCACGCCCCGCTGGAGACGATCCAGTGGACCGCCACCGCGTACTCCCTCGCACTCGCCGCGGTCATCCCGACCGCGGCCTGGGCGATGGGCCGCTTCGGCGCCAAACGCACCTATCTCACCGCGCTCACCCTGTTCACGCTCGGCTCGCTGCTGGCCGCGTGCGCCTGGGACGCGGGCAGTCTGATCGCGTTCCGGGCCGTGCAGGGCCTCGGCGGCGGGCTGATCATGCCGGTCGGCATGGCGATGGTGATGCGCATCGCCGAACGTGAACGGATGGGACGGGCCATGGCGTTGCTCGGACTGCCCATCCTGGTCGGCCCGGTCGCCGGGCCGGTGCTCGGCGGCTGGCTGATCGACATCGCGTCCTGGCAGTGGATCTTCCTCGTGAATCTGCCCGTGGGCGCGATCGCGTTGGCCCTCGCGGCGAAGCTGCTACGACCGGACGCGCCCCGCGGCCCGGCCCCCGCGCCACGGCTCGACGTCCCGGGCCTGCTGATGCTCTCGCCGGGCCTGGCGCTGCTGCTGTTCGGGCTGGCCCGGGGCGGCGAGCGCGGCGACTTCACGGCGGCGGGCGCACTGCTGCCCACGGTCGCCGGCGCGGTGCTCGTCGCCACCTTCGTCCGGCGGGCGCTCACGACCCATGACCCGCTGCTGGATCTCCGGCTGCTGCGGGACCGTACCTTCGCCGTCGGCATCGGCACGCTCGCGCTGTTCACCTGCGGCTACTTCGGGGCGATGCTGCTGGCGCCGATGTACTGGCAGCAGGTGCGGGACACGAGCGCGACCGCGGCCGGGCTGCTCGGCGCACCGGTCGGGCTCGCCGTCGGCGTGACGATGCAGCTGGCCGCCCGTCGCATCGACAAGGTGTCCCCCCGCCGGCTGATCCCGGCCGGGACCGCGGTGGGCGCGCTCGGCATGGCGCTGCTGGCGCTCCAGACGGGCGTCGACGGAGTGGCGGCCTGGCGGGTCGTGGCGGCGTCGGTGGTGATGGGCATCGGCGCGGGCATGGTGCTGCTGCCGACGATGACGACCGCGACCCGTGAGCTGCCGAAGGACCGCATGGCCGCGGCGAGTACGACACTGAGCATCAACTCGCAGGTGTGGGCATCGGTGGGCACGGCGCTGATCTCGGTGGTCCTGGGATCGGCGGGCACGGACCCGTCGGGCTTCCGCATCACGTTCGCGGTGGCGGCGACTCTGCTGGGACTCGCGCTGCTGCCTGCCTTGCTCTTGCCGGGCGGACGGCCGGAGCGGGCGTGAAGGTCAACCCTTGCCCGACCGCCGTATCGGCGTGAACAGGGCGGCGACCGCGATCAGTACGCAGCAGCCGCCCGCGACGAGCGCGACGGGCGCCGTGCCTTGGCGTTCCGCGGCCCAGGTGAGGACAGCGGCGCCGACCGGGGCCGCCGAGTACTGGACGGTCCAGAAGGCAGAGGTGACCCGGCCCAGCAGGGGCTCCGGGGTCACCTCCTGGCGCAGGGACATCGAGCAGGTGCCCGCGACGGCGACACACGCGAGGAAGGCCGCGGCGAGGACGGCCACGACGGGGACGTCCTGCGCCCGGCCGAGCCCGGCGAAGGCGAGTCCGCACACCGCGACCGCGCCCATCCAGGTCGGCCCGAAGCCGAGCCGCCGGCGAATCCGGGCCACGAGCAGGGAACCCGCGATGGTACCGAGGGCGCCGCCCGCCATCACGGTGCCCACCGTGCCGTCGTCATGGCCGAGATCGTGCTTGAGGTGGTAGATGACCAGGTCGTTCAGGCCGAGGGTGAAGAAGCTGAAGAGGCACAGCAGGACGGTGAGCGACCGCAGCACGGGATGGCCGTGGAGGAAGGCGATCCCGGCACGCAGGTCCTGCCACAGCCCGGTGCGCTGACCCGGCCGGTCGTCACCCGGGCGCGCCCGGAACCGTACGACGACCAGACAGGCCGCCGACACCCCGAAGCTGGCCGCGTCCACGCCGACGGCGGTGGCGGGCCCGGACCAGGCGGCGACGAGGCCCGCGCACAGCGGTCCCAGAACCCCGGCCGCGGCGGCGGTCGCGTTCAACCGGCCGTTGGCCTCGGTGAGTTGCTCGGTGCCGACCAGGCTGCGCACGACGGTGACATAGCCGACGGCGAACAGCATCCCGACTGCCTCGCACAGCGGCAGCACCACATACAACAGCCAGATCTGCGGTCCGAAGAGCCACACCACCGGAATCACCCCGTACAGCACCATCCGTACGAGATCGCAGCCGATCAGCAGCTTGCGCCGGTCGACCCGGTCCACCACGGCCCCGGCGAACACCGCCGCCACGACCGACGCCGCCCCGCCCACCGCCGTCAGCAGACCCATCGCGGCGAGCGAACCGGTGGCCTGGAGAACCAGCAACGGCAGCGCGATCAGCGCGAAGGAATCACCGAGGACGGAGAGAGTCTGCGCGGCCCAGAAGACCCCGAAGTCCCGGCTGCGCCACAGCGGACGGCCACCGGCATCCGCCAACTCCCGCTTACGGCCGCCTCGTTCGCCCTTGCGCCGCGCGTCGTACGTCAAGCCGGCCCTCCCCCTGAGACTCCGGCAACTTTACGACGTACCGCTACGGGCGTTCAGGCGCCGACCAGTTCGGCCCACTGGTCGGCGAGGGCGGGGGCGGGCTGGGGGACGGGGCCGAGGCCTCCGTCGTGCGGGGCGTCGAGTTCGTCGACGACATCCTTGACCGCGCGTTCGGAGACGGCGGGAGACCGGGCGGGCAGGGTGTAGCGGACGCCGGAGCGGCCGGTTGCCGTGTCGGCGTGGTGCGGGACGGGCGTGTAGCCGTACCAGTCAAGGGTGTTGAGGCGGTGGATCTGGTCGGCCCAGTGCTGGGCGTCGCGCATGTCGCCGTGGCGCAGATGGAGCAGATACAGACACAGCGCGGCGGTGACGCTGCCCGCGCCGGCGGCGTACTGCCACCAGAACCGGGCGCCCTCCTCCTCGTCGGCGAGGTAGAGCAGACAGGCGAAGGGCAGGGCGCCGTCGGGGTCACGGGCGGTGTCGAAGAGGGTGATGCGGCGGGCGGCGCCGTCGTGGTGGACGGTGCCGCGGCACAGTATGCGCAGGTCGTGCGCCGACCGTTCGTGCAGTGCGGCGGGGGGCTGGTGGCCCCGGCAGCCGTGTGGTCCGACGGGGTGGAAGAACCGCACCCAGCGCAGTTCGTGCAGGTCGCGCGCGAGCTGGTGCCGCGCGTCCGCCAGGTCGGCCTGGGTGTACTCGCCTCGGAAGACGCGGGAACGGCGCAAGGCCTCCTCGATACTGCGCGGGGTGCGGTTCACGGGTGGGTCACTCCTTGTCGTCGTCGGGGGCGCTCTCGACCGGGTAGCCCATGGCGGCCGCGAGCCGGTGTTTCGCGGTGCGGCGGGTGGATCGGACGGTCGCCTCGCGGATGCCCATGATCAGGGCCGTGTGCTTGGTGTCGAACTCGAGCAGATCGCGCAGCACGAGCACGTCGAACTGCCGCTCGCTCAGTCGTGTCATCTGCCGGAACAGGCCGAGGCCCTCCTCCAGTTCAGCGATCTCCGCGCCGTGCTCGGCGTGGAAGGCGCTGCGGAAGGCGGCGAGCAGGGGTGCGCTGGCCGCCTTGATGGCCCGCTCGAACGCCAGGGTCTCGGTGGTGGCCGGACTGCGGCCCTGGTCGGCGAGTTCACCGTGGACGCGCTGCTTGAACAGCGCCCAGGCATACGCGCCGGGGTTCTCCATGGCCTCCAGCCGGGGCCAGATGGTGGCCAGGTACAGGAAGGTGCGGTCGACCAGCCGCCGGGCGGCGACGGCGTTGCCGCCGAGGTGGATGCGGCTGTACTCGAAGCACGCCCGGTCGTAGCGGGCCTGGAAGTCCCAGAACTCGGGCGGCATCGAGGAGTCGGGACGGTGCGTCATGGGTCCTGCGGGGTCGGGCTGCCTGCTGGTCATCGGTGGCCTCCTTCGTCCAAGGAGGCCGGGGTGGCAGCTGAGGGCTGAGTCTGCTGCTCGCTGAGGGCGGTGGCCCCGATGCGAACTCCGGCACCGAGGAGGCGCCGCACTAAGAACCACACGTCTGGCGCGAAAGACCGCGCCGCCGCGGAGGTGGCCAGCACGAGGCTGACTACTTCGTAGTTCACAGTGATTGCATTCCTTGTCTGTCGGACGGTGCCATGACCGCTCCCTCCCCCGCGCGATGCGGGCCGGGCACCTGGAGCATCGTTGCTCTGGAGAACAGGTAAGCGGACCGGACCCGTCGAACGTGCAGACCTTCAAGCAGATCTTTCTAACGGAGGGTAGCTTTCCGCTGACTGTTGGCCATGGGCGAATTCGCAATCGTTTTCCGCCAAAGCCGCGCCACCCCTGACGCCTTCCGCGCCACCCCTGCCGAACTGGGCATCCATCGAAAGCGAAAAACTCCGAACGCCATTTGCGCGAACGTGACATCACGCCGCCCGCTTTCCGCATGTGTCACAGATCACGTTTGACCGTGAGCGGCATCCAGACGGTCATGCACGGACGTGGACCGTCTCCGGCAGCGCGATCTGCCCCGTCACGAACTCGCTCCACAGCCCGAAGCGGAGCTTGTCGTCGTTCTTGCGTACGGTCGCGAAGGACGCCGTGCCGTGTGTGGCGCCCCAGGTGAGTTCGAAGCGCCGGGTGCCCACCCGTTGGTCGGGTGGGATCTGGCTCGGCGGGACGATCTCGTCCAGGGCCCAGCGGTAACCGCGTTCGCGGTAGGGGTGGGTGACCGTTTCCCAGGTCAGTTCCAGGATGGTGTTGCTCGCGGGGATGACGACGAGGGCGCCGCGCAGGCCGTTCGGGTGCCGGGTGTTGAAGGCGTGCACCTCGGCGGTGCCTTCGGGATAGAGGTGGCTGGTGCCACGACCGACCTGTGAGCCGTCGGGGCAGGCCGCTGGTCCGTTCGTCTCGATGACGGTCCGGGCGCAGACCGGGAGGTCCTTGGGGTGGAAATCCAGCGCCTCGTCGAAGAGGAAGACGAAGCGGCGGGGCGCGGCCGGCGGGCCGGCCGGTTCCGCGTGGCTGGTCCGGTCGAAAGCCACGCGGACGCCCGCTCCCCCGTCCCCGCCGACCCGCACCGTCAGGGAGTCGATGTTGCGCGGGCCGGACACGTCCGGTTCGTACGGCCGTTGCGGTCCGCCGGGCGCGGGATCCGGCGGAGCGCCGCCCTCCTCGGCTGCCCAGGCCGGTCCCGCCGTCGTCAGTAACACCGCGGCCAGGCCGCTGCTCCAGTGCCGTGTGCGCACCCCGCGCTCCCCTCTGGTCCGTCCACGTCGGTCCGTCCGCCCATGCTCACCCGGCCGCCCCGCCGCTCCCAGGCTCTGCCGGACCCAGGGACACGCAGACCCACCCGGGGCACCATGGACGTCATGGAACCTGCACAGGAGTTGGGGGAGTTCCTGCGGTCCCGGCGGGCACGCATCAGACCCGCGGACGTCGGCTTCGCCTCGGGGTCCGGGCCGCGCCGGGTGCCGGGGCTGCGGCGGGAGGAGGTCGCGTATCTGGCGGGGGTCAGCGTCGACTACTACGTACGGCTGGAGCAGGGCCGTAATCGCGGAGTGTCCGACAGCGTCCTCGGCGCCGTCGCCGACGCTCTGCGCATGGACGACGACGAGCGCGCCCATCTGGTCCGGCTGGCCCGCCCGGACGGCGCCTCCGGAGCACCCGACGGCCGTACCGCACGCCCGGGCGTGCGGCAGCTGCTCGACTGGATCTGCGCCCCTGCCCTGGCCGTTGACCACCGCCTGGACATCGTGGCCTGGAACCGGCCGGCCTGTGCGCTCATCACCGACTTCGCGGCGCTGCCGCCCACCGAGCGCAACATGGCGCGGCTGCATCTGCTCGACGCCGAGATCGGCGGCCGTTACCCCGACGTCGACTTCATCGCCCGGGAGGTGGTGGGGCAGCTGCGGATCGCCGCGGGCCGGTATCCGCGGGACGCGGCGCTGCACCGGCTCATCGCCCAACTTGCCGCGAAATCACCGGAGTTCCGGCATCACTGGGAACGGCATGCCGTGCACACCAAGTCGTCCGGGTTCAAGCGGGTGAACCATCCGGAGGCCGGCCCGCTGACCCTCGCCTACGAGATCACCCACTTTCCCCAGGACCCCGACCTGAGCCTCCTCGTGTACACGGCTGCGGCGGACACTCCGGAGGCTCAGGCCCTGCGGGTCATGGCGAACGCGTGAAAACAGTTCAGTGATCCGCGCAGCACGGTGTCGGATCCGGTACCTCGAAGGGCACCAGGACACCGCCGACCGCGGGCATGGCCGTGAGGACCAGTTCCCCGTCGTTCCACTGGGGACGCACATGATCCTGCGTCACCAGCCGGACGTCGGAGGCCGGTTGGCCCGCCGCTCCCAGCACGGTCACCCGGTCGATCGCGGAGCGCGTGAGCAGCTCCGCGATCGTCAGCGTGCCGGTGAGCGACGAGACCCCCGGGTAGACCACCGCGCGGCCGGCGTCATCGGGCGCGCCGCCCGTCACCTCGTACCCCTGGCCGGTGAGGCGCTCCTGGGCGGTGCGAAGGAGCGGCTGCGAGGGCAGGGTGAGGGACAGGGCGACGCGCGGCCGGTCGCCGCGCACCAGGTGCGTGCAGCCGAACGCGCCCTCGGGGAGGGCGAGTTCGGCCGCCAGCGCGTGCAACAGGTGGTCCGCCGCGAGCAGGTCCGTGACGCCCGCGTCGACGGTGAGGACGTGAGGTGTCACGAGGGCAGGACCCACACGGGGTTGGAGTAGAACCACAGGTCGGCCCACGGGTCGGCGTCGCCGACGACGTCGAGGGCGGGGCCCGCCGGGTCGACGGCCGCACCCATCGCGCCGACCGCGGACCGGTTGCCGTCGGTGCCGCGCAGGCGGACGTACAGCGGACGGTCGACCCGCCCGAGTTCGTAGGTGAGCCTGACCGTGCCCGTCGACTTGTTCACCTCGTACGACTTCACGACCTTGGCCGTCGGCGCGGTGAACGTGTCCTTGTCCGCGACCTCGCCCGTGACATCGCCCTGGATGACGTCGACGCGCGCCAGCTTCGGCAGGAAGCCGGCCCAGTTGGGGCCGCCGGCCAGCGCGATGTCCACCGTCAGGGTCACCCGCGTGCCCTTGCGGACATGCAGGGCGCCGCCCAGCGTGGCCCAGCGGTAGCCGCCGGAGACACGGACATCGAGGCCGCTGACGAGCTGTCCGTGGTCGACCCAGATGCGGCCCGCGCGGATGCCGTCCATCACGGCGGCGTAGTTGAAGCCGGCGGAGCCGACGTGAGTACGGCTGTACTGGCCGGGCCAGTAGTCGCCCTCGGTGAGGTCGATCGTGCCCCGGTAGACGGGGTCGGTGTGCTTGCCGTTGGCGAGGTAGTCGCTGTCCGGGCCGCCGCGCTTGGCGGTGTCCGTGTAGACGTTGTGGGAGTCGGAGTTGGCGGTGATCCACCAGGGCTTGCCCTCGGCGAGGAGGCTGTCCCACAGACCGCCGACGGTGGCGGTCATCCAGTCGAAGCCGCCCCAGGTGCGGTAGCTCTCCAGCGGGTAGCCGGCGAAGGAGTTGGCGCTGGGGTTGTTGTCGTAGATGCCCCGGGCCCGGCCCATCCCGATCGGCTTGGCGATACCTCCGGCCTGGTGGCCCGGCGCGCCCTCGAAGCCGACGGCTATCTGGCGGTCCGTGCCTGTCGCGTCACGCCAGGCGCGGATCTCGTGCGGGGAGTCGACACCGCGCCGCGCCGGGTGGTTGGCGAGCATCAGCGCGTCCTTGACCTTGCGCCGCTGGACCTGCTGGGCAAGGAAGTTGAGGCCGGCGATGGCGAGGGCCTCGTTGGCGGGGGTGGAGTCGGAGGCGCCCTTGACCGAGCCGTCGTAGTCGGTTTCGAACTGCTTCAGTACCGAGACCTCGTTCTTGCCCGGGTGCACGAAGACGGTTCCGTGCTCGGCGCCCGGGATGTTCCATTCCAGGCCCTGGAAGACAAGGGTGTCCTCGTAGGCGTCACGCGCGTCACGGATGTCCGGGTTGACCTTCTCCACACCGATCTTGGAGTGGGTGACATTGCCGTGGTCGGTGATGACCAGCCAGTCCATGCCGTGCTTGGCGCCCTGGCGGACCTGGTCGACGACGCGGTACTTGCCGTCGTTGCTGTACTGGGTGTGGATGTGGTGGTCGCCGGCCAGCCAGAGGAAACCGTTCTTGGGGCTGCTGCCGAGGGGCGCGGCGGGAGCGGCGGCCGCCGGGGCGGAACCGGCGGTCCCGGCCAGCACGCTGCCGGCCGCCAGGCCCGCGCCGAGCAGGCCGGTGCGGCGCAGCATCGTGCGGCGCGACTGCTGCTCGGGGGTCAGGGCCTCATCGGGAACGGAGGCATCGAAGGCGGCAGGCAGCGGCGAAGCCGGCTCGTGGCCGTGGTCATGGTCGTGCGCGTGTCCGTGACCGTGTGTGTGGTGATGCCCGTGTCCCATGAAGCGCCTCCTGGATGCCGCTGCCTTCTGCGGCTGCCTTCTCACGGCGCGAGTGCGCCGCGTGAGGAGAATCGAGGCGAAAGATGAACATTGAACGGCCGGGGGGTGATCACCGGGTTCCATGGACACGGCGGGTAAACCCGTCTCTCACTGTTCTCCCAACTGACCTTTACCGTCACACTGGTTGGCACTGAACCTGAGCCCCGTTCATGTTCTTCCGACTCCTCCGACCGGAGACACCCCCACCATGAGAAGACTGCTCGGCACCCTCACTGCCGCTGCGCTCGCCGTCACCGGCCTCGCCACCACCGGCTCGACCCCCGCGGCAGCCGCCACCGGCTCCTTCAACGTCCTCACGTACAACATCGCGGGCCTCCCGCTCGGCCTCGGCGACAGCGACCCGGAGACCAACACCCCGCTGATCGGCCAGCGGCTCGGGCCGTACGACATCGTGAACGTCCAGGAGGACTTCAACTACCACGCCTCCCTGTACGCCAACGACACCCACCCGCACCGCACGCCGACGAGTGGCGGCGCGGCCTTCGGTGACGGCATGAACACCCTCTCCGACTACTCCTTCGAGGACTTCCAGCGGGTGAAGTGGAACAACTGCACCGGCACCAACTGCCTCACCCCGAAGGGCTTCTCGCTGGCCCGGGTCCGCCTCGCCGAGGGCGTCTTCGTGGACCTCTACAACGTGCACACCAACGCGGACTCCGACGACGCCGCGCTCGCCGCCCGCCGCGCCAACATCGAGCAGATGTCGGACTTCATCCAGGCGAACTCCGCCGGCAACGCGGTGATCGTCATGGGCGACACGAACACGCGGTACACGCGCGCCGGCGACAACATCCGCACGCTCGTCTCCGAAAACGGCCTCAAGGACCCGTGGGTCGACCTGGTCAAGGGCGGCACTCCGCCCGCACAGGGCAGCGACCCCCTGCTCTGCGACTCCGCCGCCCCGGCGAACGACTGCGAGGTCGTCGACAAGGTCCTCTACCGCGGCAGCGACCTCGTCTCCCTGAACGCCACCCGTTACAACAACGACTGGAAGTCCTTCCTCCGCTCCGACGGCAAGCACCTCTCCGACCACTTCCCGCACACGGTCGACTTCTCGTACACCGTCAACTCCTCCCTCAAGGCGAGCGACTTCTGGGGCGGCCCGCACGGCACGGCGTTCAACGACGCGGACGACCTGCCGGGCACCGTCTCGCCTCGCACGCTGACGCTGCGCGGCTCCTCCCGCCTGGACGCGGTCTCCCTGACCCACGACGGCGGTACGACGCTCAGCCACGGCGGCACGGGCGGCACGGCGACGTCCCTGACCCTCGCCTCCGGGGAGCACCTCACCTCCGTCAAGCTGACGCAGGGTCAGAAGGACGGCCACACAAGGATCTTCTCGGCCGCCTTCACCACGGACAAGGGCCGCACCCTGACCTCCGGCACGGCAACGTCCGCCGCGAAGACCTTCACGGCCCCGTCCGGCTGGCAGATCGTCGGCTTCACGGGCCGCGCGGGGGGCGAGATCGACAAGCTGGGTGTGCTGTACGCGCCGATCGGCTGACGGGCATCAGCCCTCAGGGTGCTCAGGATGACGCGGTCGGCTGCCTCAGACGGCGGCCGACCGCCGGAGCGAACTCACACCGGAAGACAGACCTCGGCCCAGACGGTCTTGTACGTCGAGCCCGGGCGGACGTCCACTCCCCACGCGCGGGCCAGCCCCGCGACCAGCACCAGCCCGCGCCCACCCTCGTCCGACGGCTCCCCACGCACGGGCAGACACTCCACGCGGGCGTCCGCGACCTCCACCCGCATCACCTCGCCCCGCAGCAACAGCCGTACGCGGAAGGCACGCCCACGCACCCGTCCGTGCCGTACGGCATTCGCGGCCAGTTCGGCGACGACGAGGCTCACGGACTCGTTCGCCTCGCTGCCATGGCCGTATCCCCACACGTCCATCCGGTTCGCGACCAGGTGACGGGCGTGCCGGGCGCCGCGCGGAGTGGAGCTGAACAGCTGCGTGAACGTACTGACGGTGACGGGTGGTTGAACCCGGGTCTCTCCTGGCATGCCTCAACGGTCCCGGCGGACCCGGGAGTCGCCCAGGCACGAAACTCGTACGGTACGGGTTGTACGAGTTACGGAGTGGACAGGCGCCGTAACGGTCCGTGACCATTGGGGACTTGGCGGGGTTTGGCACCAAGGCACTCGGGAGTTCCCGTATGACCGACAGCACCATCAGCACCGAGACCGTTCCGAACGAGCCCGAGCCGTCCGACAGCTTGAAGGCGTTCGGGGAGGCACACAAGGCCTTTCGCAAACGGGCGGGTCACACCCAGGAGGACTACGCGCCACTGATCGGCTACCAGCCGTCGACCGTCGCGTCCATCGAGCAGGGCCGCCGGTTTCCGCAACGCCGGTTCGTCGAACGCGCGGAAGAGATCCTGGACGCGTTCGGCGTGCTGAAGGGGGTGTACAAGCACGCGACCCGCGAGAAGGGGCTGGCGTCGTGGTTCCGGCAGTGGGCGGAGCTGGAGGAGCTGGCGATCAGTCTGTACACGTTCGAGAACCGGTTGGTGCCGGGGCTTTTGCAGACGGAGGGGTATGCGCGGACGTTGTTCCGGGAGCGCATCCCGGTGATCAGCGATTCGGAGATCGAGGCAAGAGTCGTGGCCCGCCTGGAGCGGCAGTTCTTGCTGACCGAGCGGCCCAACACGATCTTCAGCTTCATCGTCGAGGAGCACGTCCTGCGTCGACAGACGGGTGGCCCCGAGGCCATGCGCGAGCAGATCGAGCACATCTTGGAAGCCACGGACCCGCGCAACGTGGAGATCCAGGTGATGCCGATGTCACGCGGCGTCCACGCGGGCCACGCCGGGCCCATCCAGTTGCTGGAGACCCCCGAGAACGAGTGGTTCGCCTACTGCGAAGCGCAGGAGAGCGGTCGGTTCATCACTGACCCGAAAGCGATCAGCCTGCTCCACATGCGGTATGCGAAACTTCGCTCACAGGCTCTGACCCCGGAGGACTCCCGGAGCCTGCTGGAGCGGATGCGAGGAGCGCTATGAGCACCACCGAACTGGCCTGGTTCAAGAGCAGCTACAGCGGTGACAGTTCCAGCGACTGCGTCGAAGTCGCCACCTGCCCCACCACCATCCACATCCGCGACTCCAAGAACACCACCGGCCCCCAACTCGCCCTATCCCCCACCGCCTGGACCGAGTTCGTGGAGTTCGCTGCGCGAGGCTGACGGTCGTGACGCGAGTCGTGGTGGTGCACGGGATCGGGCACCAGTGGTCGGGGGCGGAGCTGATGGGCCGGGACGCGGTACCTGCGCTGCGGGACGGTGTGCGGCTCGGGTCGGGGCTGCGGCTGGACGAGGACGACGTGGCGTGCGCGTTCTACGGTGACGTCTTCTTCGAGGAGGGGACGCGCTCGTGGGACGTGCCGCCGTGGGACGAGTACGACGTCGACGAGGGCTTCGAGGCTGAGTTGCTGCGGGCCTGGTGGGAGGCGGGGACGGAGCGGGATCCGGGGGTCACGCCGCCGGACGAGGCCGGCACCAGGGCGTTCCCCGGCACGGCCGCGCTGCTGTCCGACCGGGCGCGCGCGGCGCTGGACGCGCTGTCCGGGTCGCGGTTCTTCGGCACGTACTCGGACCGCATGATGGTGTTCGCCCTCAAGCAGGTGCGGCGCTACATGAACGAACCGCCCGTCTGGCAGACCGCACGTGCGCGCGTGGCCGAGGAGATCGGCCCGGACACGCGGGTTTTGGTGGCGCATTCGCTGGGCTCGGTCGTGGCGTACGAGGCACTGTGCGACCACCCCGAGTGGCCGGTGACCGACTTCGTCACCGTCGGCTCGCCGCTGGGGCTGTCGCTGATCTTCAACCGGCTGAGCCCGCTGCCGGAGGACGGCAAGGGCACGTGGCCCGGCGGCATCCGGCGGTGGACGAACCTCACGGACCCCGGTGACCTGGTCGCCGTGGTCAATCAACTTGCCCCGCGTTTCAGTGGAGTTGTCGACGAGTCGCTCGACAATGGGACAGCTCCGCACAGCCTGCTGCGCTATCTGACCGCGAAGAAGACGGGACGGGCGATCGCCGAGGGGCTCGCGTGACGGACGTAGCCGCCGGGCGGCGCTTCCTCGTCTCCGTCGGGGTGAGTACGTACAAGGACTCCGGCATCCCGGGCCTGCCGGGCGCCACGGTCGACGCGGAGCGGGTGGCGAAGCTGCTCGCGCCCATGGGGTACACCCGGGTGTTGGCTGATCTGTCCTCGAATCCGTCCCGCGGTGCGCTGGTCGAAGGACTGGACGAGTGGGCGTACGAAGCGGAGTTGGGCCCTGAGGACACGGTGGTGGTCTACTTCGCGGGCCACGGCCAGAAGGACGGCCAGGACCACTACCTGCTGTGCTCGAATCACCGGCCGAACCTCTGGTCGACGGCGGTACGCAGCGACGAGTTGGCGAAGCCGCTGGTGCGCAGCCCGGTCGGGCATCTGCTGGTCATCCTGGACACGTGCTTCGCAAGCGCCGGTACGGAGAGTGTCGCCGCGCTGGCGACCCAGCTCACGCGCACGCGGCGCGGGAGCGCCCAGCGCGCGATGATCGCGGCGGCGCGGGGCAAGGAGACGGCGAAGGAGAACAAGTTCGTCGACGCGTTGACGCGGGCGCTGACCATGCCCCGGACCGGGCCTTCGCCGCGTTACTTGAGCGTCCGCGAAGTGACCGCCCACGTCAACGAACTTCTGGACTCCCCGCGTCAGCAGGCGAGCCACTCCGTCATCGACAGCGCCGGACAGGACCCCTTCTTCGACAACCCCCTCTACATCCCGACGGCGGATCAAAACGGCCTGGATCTAGGTGTGTTGGCCAGGCTGCGGAGGCGGCACGAGGGCCACTACGGGCCGAGGGGAAGGGGGTTGGAGCACGCCGGCGAGCGGGGCGACTACTTCACCGGTCGTACCTCCGTGCTCGGTTCGCTGGCCGACTGGCTGCGGGGGCCGCACGACCGTAAGGCACGCGTGATCACCGGTGATCCGGGGTCGGGCAAGTCCGCGCTGCTGGGGCGGTTCCTGGACCTGACCGATCCGCAGCACCCGGCTCGGAGTACGCGTCCTGACGCTCGCTGGTTACCGGAGCCGGGGCTGGAGGTCGTACGGCTGTGGGCACGTCGGTCCAGCGGCACGAACCTCGTCCAGGACCTCGGGGCGGCAGTCTCCCTGCCCGACGCCGACCTGCACCAACTCCTCAAGGCGTTGGGCGAGCGTACGGACCGGATCGTCATCGTGATCGACTCGCTCGACGAGGCGGGTACGGCGGGGGACCCGACCGAAGGGCGCCGTATCGCAAGGGAGTTGCTGCAACCGTTGTCCGCGATGTCAGCGGTGCGGCTGATCGTCGGGACGCGGCGTGATCTGATCCCGGCCCTGGGGCAGGCCGTTGAGGTCCTGGACCTGGACACGGACGAGCATGCGCGGGAGGCGGTCACGGACTACGCCAGGGCGCTCCTCCTGGACTCCCACGACCCGGACAGCCGTTCGCCCTATCGCCATGCCCCAGAACGTGCCAATGAGGTGGCTGAAGGTATCGCCGCACAGGCCGGGCGCTCCTTCCTCGTGGCCCGCATGAACGCGCGTGCGCTCGTGCACCGGCAGCAAGTCATCGACACCGGCGAGGAGGGATGGGAACTCTCCCTGCCGAGCGACGCCAAGCAGGCCTTCGCCGACTATCTGGAACGGTTCGGGCCCCAACGGCAGCGAGTCGTACGGCTGTTGCGACCCCTCGCGTACGCCCAGGGGGCGGGGCTGCCCTGGGCGACCGTCTGGGCACCGCTGGCGGAGGCGCTGTCCGGGACACCGTGCAGCAATGACGATCTGGAGTGGCTGTTCGAGGTCGCGGGCTCGTACATCACGGAGGAGGAGAGCGGCGGCGGGTCGGTGTTCCGGCTGTACCACGAGACGATGGCCGAGTATCTGCGGGTGCCGAGCTCGTCCGTGGACCATCAGCGGGCCATCGCCCTCAAGTTGAGGGAACTCGCGGAGGGGGACTGGGCGTCCGCGCATCCGTACGTGCTCACAGATCTGGCGAGTCACGCCGTCGCCGGAGGCGTCCTCGACCAACTACTCAGTGACACCGAGTACGTCGTGCACGCGGATCCGGCGACTCTTCTGCGGGCTCTGGACACCTCGACCGGCGGGTACACCGAGAAGTTCGCGCCCGTGTACCGAACGTCGGCGCATCTGCTGTTGACGGCGGACGCGGAGGCACGGCGCGACATCCTCTCCATCGACGCGGCACGTTACCGCCGCCCCGAACTCGCCGAACGTCTTGCCCGAGGGCGTGCCTGGCAGGTCACTTGGGCGACGGGCGGGCTGGTGCATCCGGCGCACCGCAGGACGTTGGTCCACGGTCTGGATGATCCGGACGTGCTCAGTTGCAGGATCGACGGCCGTGACTACGCCTTCACCAATGGGGCCGAATTCGGCACCCTCCGCCAGTGGGACCTCCAGACCGGCGAATGCACCCGCACCTTCGGCGTTGGCAAGCCTGCGCGGATTCTCGGCAAGCTGATGGTCGGCGACCGCCCGCACGCCCTCGTGGTGAACGAAAGTCTCCAGCTTTGGGACCTCCAAAACGGAGAGTGCACACACTCGATCGACGTGCCGGACGGGCTTACAGACGAAGCCTGCGCCATCACGATCGGCGACCGGCCCCACGTGCTCATGGACGTCGACGAGACCGTGGAGATGCGGGATCTTGAAACCGGCGAATGCACGCTCACCCTCATCGGGCACACGCGGGAATTGACTGCGATCGGCACCATTGGCATCAACGGCCGACCGCACGCTCTCACCAGCAGCTACGACTCGACTGTACGGCTGTGGGACCTCCGAACCGGCGCGTGCGTGCGCACCCTTACCGAGTCCTTCGGCTTCGCTGTGCACGGCGCCACCATCGGCGACCGCCCGCACGCCCTCCTGGGCGATTACGAGGGCCCCGTGCGCCTATGGGACCTCCAGAGCGGCGAATGCAAGCGCACCCTCGACGGGCACACCCAAATGGTGAAGGCGATCGACACCATCACCCTCAAGGGCCGACCCCACGCTCTCAGCGTTGGCGAAGACGACACCGTGCGGCTGTGGGACCTCCAAACCGGTGTGTGCACACAGGTACTCACCGGACACAGCAACGCGATCGAGGCGGTCTGCGGTGTCTCCGTCAACAGTCGGCCCCACGCCCTGACCGCATCCCGCGACGGGTCCGTCCGCCTGTGGAGCCTCGACAGCAGTCACGCGACGGCAGCCCCCCGCTGGCACACGAATTGGGTGATGGGTGTCGCCGCCACCACCCTCAACAATCGCGCGCACGCCGTCACCGCGAGCCTCGATAACTCCTCGAGGCTCTGGGATGTCCAGTCAGGTGAATGCGTCCGTGTACTGACCGAGGACGGTGTGACTTTCCCTCGGGCAGTCTCCGGCCTCGACATCAACGGTCGCCCTCACGCCGTGACCGCAGATTTCCGCGCTGCACGCTTGTGGGACCTCCAGACCGGCGAATGCAAGCGGACCCTCACCGCGGGCACCGGCCTGGAGTTCCAAGCCCTGCATGCGCTCACGTTCGACGCCCGCCCGTACGCCCTCGCAGGCGGCGACAGCGGTGCCCTTCATATGTGGGACCTCCACACCGGCGAACAGCGCACCCTGACCGGGGACCAAGGGACTGTCCTGGCAGTGTCCAGCGTCAGCATCAACGGCAATCCACACGCCCTCAGTAGCGATTTTCCAGGTGCTTTGCTTCTCTGGGACCTCCGAACCGGGGAGTGCGTGACGACTCTCGTAGAAGAGGGCCCTGCGATGCGATCAGTGTGTGGGATCTCCCTCAACGGCCGTCCACACGCCGTCGCCAGCCAGGACTCGACCGTACGGCTGTGGGATCTTCAGACACGCACATGCACGCGTATCCTCTCCGGACACACAGACGATGTGAGCGCGATCAGCCCCGTCACCCTCGACAACCGCCCCCACATCCTCACCGCCGCCCGTGACGCAACCGCCCGCCTCTGGGACCTGGAGACCGGCGCCTGCACCGAAGTCATCTCCCTCCCCCTCCGCGCCACAGCCGCCACGGCCATCGGCGACCGGCTCCTCATCTGCTTCGCCAACGACATCGCCCTCTTCCAGCGCCCCACAAACCACTAGGGCAGGTCGCGGCTGCGGACGCCATGACTTGGGTTGCAGGTCAGTCCTTCGCTGGAGGCTCAGCCTCTGGCAGCGCCGGATAATCAGTCGGGTAGAGGCCGGCCGCGAAGCCGTACACCACATCGCCTCCGCGCGGCAGCTGCGCGTAGTCGTTGGCGAGTTCCAGGACCCGCGCCCAGAACTCGCGGGCCTGCTCCCGCGGGATCCGTACGTGCCGCACGATCGAGGAGAGTTGATCTGCCTGGTGTGCGGGGGCCGACTCGGCGGCGGCCGTGGCGAGATCATTGTTGCAGTACGGCGTGGTCTCGCCGTCGGTCGGGCTGATCGTGCCGACGCGGAAGATGCGCGCGGTGCGGCCGTAGTAGCGCTCGTCGATGGCTCGCACCCGGCGGGTCCGCACGACCTTCAGCAGCTGGGCATCGGCCAGGGCGCTCACGTGGTGCGCGACCGTGCTCTTGGGGCGGCCGAGTGCGGAGGCCAGTTCGCTTACGGTCGCGGCGCGTTCGAGGAGCAGCTCGAGGATGGCGTTGCGCAGTGGGTTGGCCAGCGCGCGGAGCTGGGCCGGGGCTGTCACATCTGTGACGTCGGCAAGGTCGTAGTCGGGGAGGCGAGTATTGTTCGACACCTCTCGATTATTCTAAAGTTCCGGATCATTCGCTACCCACGAGGCAAGGGGTTCGGGCATGACAGAGGTCGTACTGTTCCATCACTCGCAGGGGCTGACCCCCGGAGTCGCCGCTTTCGCCGACGAACTCCGCGCGGCCGGCCACACCGTCCACACGCCCGATCTCTTCGACGGGCGAACGTTCGGCTCCCTTGAGGAGGGCATGGGCTACGTGGAGCAGGTCGGGTTCGGCGAGATCACCGAGCGCGGTGTCCGCGCGGCCGAACTCCTGCCGCGGGACACCGTTTATGTCGGCTTCTCGCTCGGTGTGCTGCCCGCCCAGAAGCTGGCGCAGACGCGGGCGGGCGCGCGGGGCGCGCTCCTGTTCCACGCCTGCATCCCCGTCTCGGAGTTCGGTTCGGCATGGCCTGACCATGTGCCGGTGCAGGTGCATGCGAAGGAAGCCGATCCGTTGTTCACTGAGGACATCGACGCTGCCCGCGCGCTCGTCTCCGACTGCGCTGACGCGGAGATGTTCCTGTACCCCGGAGACCAGCACCTGTTCGCGGACAATTCGCTGTCGTCCTACGACCCGGACGCTGCCAAGCTCCTGACCCGGCGGGCGATCGAGTTCCTCGGCTCGCGCTAGGTGTGCTGATCGGAGAGGTTGGCAGATCGTCCGGTGTGCACCAGCCGCGGCCATCGGCTTCGTACTCCTGCAGACCGGTGCGATCGCCGTCCACCTGACCGGCGAAGACCGCCGGATCACGCTCAACGTCGGGCTCACCGCCACCGCGGCCGTGACTGTCTGGCTGGCCACCAGGCTGTGAGGTAGTACGCACTCAGACGTGGGTTGGTGGCCAGGCAGCCCAGAGCAACCAACGGTCGGCCCGCCTCGACCAGTGTTCTTCGGCAAGTGCGGCTCCAGTTGGGCAGGTCACTAGGCGAAAACCACCAGGCCAAAACCTAGGACCCCTAGGTAAGCTGCCCCCATGAGCCCCAGAGCCGGCCTGACCCCCGACCGCCTCACCCAGGCCGCCGCCGACCTCGCCGACGAAACCGGCTTCGAGAACGTCACCCTCTCCGCCCTGGCCCGCCACTTCGGCGTGAAGGACGCGAGCCTCTACTCGCACGTCAAGAGCCTCCAGGAGTTGCGTACCCGGGTCGCGCTGCTCGCCGGTGGGGAGATGATCGAGCGGATCGCCGTCGCCGTGGCGGGCCGGGCAGGCAAGGACGCGCTGGTCGCGTTCGCCGGGGCCTACCGCGCGTACGCGCTGGAGCACCCGGGGCGGTACGCCGCCACACAGATCCGCATCGACCAGGCCCTCGTCGCAGAGTCCCCCGTCCTGCGCCGCACCACCGAGATCACCTACGGGATGCTGCGCGCGTACGGCCTCGAAGAGCCCGATCTCACCGACGCCGTACGCCTGTTGCGCAGCACCTTCCACGGCTACTGCGCCCTGGAGGCGGGCGGCGGCTTCGGTGCGCCTCGCGATGTGCGGAAATCATGGGACGCGGCGGTGGCGGCGCTGCACGTGGCGTTGGATCACTGGCCCCGAAGCAAGGAGAAGCGTGACTGACCTGTATTACGACATAGCCGGCAGCGGGCCCGTCCTGCTCATCGTTCCCGGTGGTGCCGGGCACCCCATGGGCCTGGACGGGATGACGGCGAGGCTCGCCGAGCGGTTCACGGTCGTGACGTACGACCCGCTCGGGCTCGCGCACGGGCGCCTCGGGCTGCCCGTTGCCGACCAGCAGGTCGAGGACTGGAGCGACGGCGCCGGCCGGGTGCTAGACGCCGTACTCCCCGACGGGCAGTCCGCGTACGTCTACGGTACCAGCGCCGGCGGAGTCGTGGCCCTCGATCTGCTCGCCCGGCATCCCGAACGGCTGCGGCACGTCATCGCGCACGAACCGCCGAGCGTCGGTGTGCTGCCCGACGGGGCACGGCATCAGGCCATGTTCGCGGAGGTGTGCGACCGTTATCGCGCGGCGGGGCTCGCGGCCGCCGCCTCCCTGATGACCGCCATGCTGACGTCGAGCGAGCCCACGGAGGTCTCGGACGTTCAACGTCTCTCGCGTGACGAGGAGTTGGCCCATCCCATGGCCCTCTCCCTCCGCCATGTCCTGCGCCCGTTCACCTCGTACGCTCCCGACCTCAAGAAGCTCACCTCCCTCTCCTCCCGCCTCACCCTCGCCGCCGGAACCGACTCCCGCGGCCAACTCCTTCACCGCACCGCCGAGTTCCTCGCCCAGGCCCTGCGCGGCGACTTCGCAGAGTTCCCCGGCGGACACCTCGGCGCCGTCCAGGAACCCGTCCTCTTTGCCCAGCGGCTCGCGGAAACGCTGGTTCCGGTCGGCGCCCCAGGCGCCACGCCGACCACTTAGACTGGAAGCTTCGCGAATGTCACGTGCCGCGCACGGGGGAGGGAACGCGCCTTGTCTCAGCAGCAGTTGGGCCGCAGGCCGCGCGGGCCCGGTTCGGTGCCCCCGGTGCCGGACGGCGGCGACGGCGACGGCGGTGCGCAGCCGGCGCGGTTCGTTGGCTGGCTCGGCGGACTCGGCTGTGCGGCGGCCGGATACGGGGTGTTCCAGTTCCTGTTCGGTGTACTGCCCGACTCCCTCGACGGAGAGGCCGCCAAGTATCTGATCGCCGGGGTGAGCGGCCTCGGCACGGGGCTCGCCGCCTGGCTGGCGGCGGCGCTGGTGCGGGCCCGGGCCGCCGCTGTCGCACGCGTGCCGAGCACAGTGGCTCCGGCGATCGGTCCGGCCCTCGCGCCCGGCCCGCTTCCCCAGGTGTTCGCCGGTGCGTACGACGCTCTCGCCGAGCAACTGGCGGTCGTCGACGACCCGGACCGCGGGCGGCTCACCGGCTGGGCACACTCCCTGGGCGAGAGCAGCCCCGCCCGGCCCACCGCGGTCGGCACGGCCTACGGCCTGCACACCGTGCTCGACCTCGGCACGCCCGACGGACGGCTGTCGACCGGGGACCTGGTGGACACCCTGTGGCGGCTGCGGCTCCCGGACGGCGGCTGGTCGGCCCGCTCGCAGGGGTCGGAGCCGCGTCCGGAGGTCACCGCGCTGGTGCTGGGCGCGCTGGCCCGGGCGGGGGCGTCGCGGGAGCGGCTCGCGGACGAGGTGGCCCGGTGCGCGACCGGGTTCACCCATGAACTCGACCGCGCCGGACGGGAGTCGACGCACGTCGTGACGACCGTGCTGCGCGGACTGCTGCGGGCCGCGCCCGACTCCGCCCTGCTGCCCCGGCTGCGCGAGGCGATCGTCGACGGCGCGCTCAGCGACCCGGGCCGCGAGCACTTGCGCTGCTGGGACTACCGGCTCGACCTGGACAACGGCAGGGCGTCCGCGCTGCACACCGCCCAGGCGGTGGTCGCCCTCGACCGGGCGGCCGTGGTCCTCGGCGACAACGCGTCCGCCCGCGCCACCCGGGAGGACGGCGTCCGCTGGCTGCTGTCCTGCCCGGACGGACCGCACGACTCCTGCGCCGACCTGGCCAACCTCCGCGAGGAGGTACGGCGCCCCCGCACCGACGACCCCTCGCGCCACGAAGTGCTGAACGTACGGCACTTCACCGCCGCCTGGGTGGTGCGCGCCCTGATGTCGCCCACGGCACGGCGGATCGCCCGTGACGAAGGGCTTGAGGAGCGGTGGCGGGAGCGGCTGGACGGTGCCGTCGCCGCGGTGTGGGCGGGGCAGTCCGGCGGCATCTGGACCTGGGGGCTCGGTGACGGCACGCAGCTGCGCCGGCCTATCTGGATGACGTATCAAGGCCTTTGCGCGCTGCGGGCCCATGCCGTATGGATGTATCAGCCAGAGGCTTGAGCGCTGAGTGGCAACGGAAGGTCGAGCGAACTCGCCTGTCGCGAGCGGGAGTTGGAGGATGTGCATGGGCGGTCGGCAGGTTCTGGGGGCTCGGCGGCTGCTGGCCTCGGCGCTGGACGGTGAGCTGTCCGAGCGCGAGTTCGCGACCGCCGCCCGTTCCGTCGTCGCCGAACTGGGCTCCTCCGAGCGCCTGTTGGAGCTGATCGCCGAACTCGCCTCCGGGGAGGGCGATCCGGAAGGATGCGCCAGGCTGTCGTACCGCCATGTACTCGGTTTCGACAAGCTCCTGCTGATCGACGGCGGCCCCCGGCACATGCTGCGCGCACACCTGTGGCATCCCGGCACGGGCGGGATCGGCAAGGAGGACATCCACAACCACCGTTCCCCGCTGGCCTCTTACATCGTCCGGGGGCGGCTGGCCATGGAGCTGTACGAGGTGCGGGGCGACGGCGGGATCGCGGCGGACCGGTACGAGGAGTCCCTGGCGGAGAGTTCGGCGGACTGGCGACTGGCGCCGGCGGGTCCGGCCCGGCTGCGGCTGACGCATGTGGGGCAGTACGCGGCCGGCAGCTCGTACGCCCTGCCGCCGCACACCCTGCACCGCGCCTGGTGCGACACGGACCGGCCGACCGTGACGCTGTTTCTGGAAACGGGAAGCGAACGGCGGCGCAGCACCGATGTGTTCACGGCGGCGGGTCCGCATCCGGGGGCGGTGGCGAAGGTGCCGCTGAGCACGGCGGACTATCTGGGTGCGCTCGGCTCTCTGGCGGAACTGCTCAGGAGTTCATGAGGGCCTGGCGTACGACGTCGAGGTTGTAGTCGTCGATGTCGACCCGGGTCAGCTCGGACGGCCGCAGCCAGATGTGCTCCTGGTCGGGCTGGGGCAGGCTGATCTCCCCGGACAACGGCCTGACCAGGAAGTTGTCCTGCCAGTTCTTGGTCTCGTGGCCCCGGTAGTCGCTGACGAAGGACGACTCGCCGATCTTCCGTACGATCTCGCCGAGCAGACCGGTCTCTTCCTTCAGCTCACGCAGCGCGCCGTCCTCGGGACTCTCTCCCGGCTCCAGCTTCCCGCACGGCACGCCCCACACCCGCGGCAGAAACCGCTCCTTCTCACTGCGGCGCACCAGCAGCACCTGCTGCTCGTCGTTCATCACGACGGCAGCCGCCAGTCGCCTGTCGCCGGGGACGTCCATGTCCATGGTTCCTCGGTCCCTCGCCGGTGATGAGTACGGTGCTGAGTACAAAGGTTCTGATACCCACGAAAGCATCCACGGTACCAGCCGGGCCCGTTCCGGTCTGTGCCGTCGGTCTCACGGTGTACGAGCCAACGCCTGCACCTCCCCGACCGACAGCGCCGCGCCCTGCGGCGTATGCCCCGCCCGGAGGGCAGCAACCGTTTCCAGGGCCGCGCCCAGCGCCCGCCGGTACAGCAGCGAGCCGAGGCTGATGCGCCGCACGCCGAGGTCGGCGAGGGCGGGAACGGTGGGGCCGGTGGGTGAGTAGAGGATGTTGAGGGGTACGTCGAGGTGCTTGACCAGGCGGGCGATCTCCTGGGGATCGGTCAGCCCGGGGACGAACACGCCGTCGGCGCCCGCCTGTTGGTAGGCGTCGAGGCGGCTCAGGGTTTCCTCGCCGTCTCCTAGCCAGTGTGCGTCGGTGCGCGCGTTGACGAAGAGACCGGGCGCCGCCGACTTGACCGCGGCGATCTTCGCGGCGTGCCGGCCGACGGGCCCGAGGCCGTCCTCCAGATTGATGCCGACGGCGCCGACGACCGCCAGTTCGCGTGCGTACTCCGCCACCTCGTCGGGGTCTTCGCTGAAGCCGTCCTCGGCGTCGACGGAGAGGAAGAACGGCTCCGAGCCGAGGGTGAGGGCGAGGTGCAGCGTGTGTTCCCGGGTCGCGGAGACGCCGTCGAGTACGCCGACGGCCGCGGCCACCCCGAGACTCGTCGTCGCGACCGCGGGGAAGCCCTGGGTGGCGAGGGCGGATGCCGAGGCGTGGTCCCAGGCATTGGGCAGCAGCAGGGGCTCGTCTGCGTGGTGGAGGTCGGCGAAGCTCATACCCGGCACCGTACGGCCGGGTTGCTTCGGTGCCCGCCGAACTGTTCCGGCCAGGTCAGCTGCCTGCCCACTCCCCCGCACCGCGCTCCACGCAGAACTCGTTGCCCTCGGGGTCGGCGAGGACCGCCCAGCCGGTGCCGTCCGGATTGCGGCGGTCGTCGAGCAGCGTGGCGCCGAGGGCCAGGAGCCGCTCGACCTCCTCGTCACGCGTGCGGTCCTGCGGCTGAAGGTCGAAGTGCACGCGGTTCTTGACGCTCTTGGCCTCCGGCACGGCGATGAACAGCAGGTCCGCGCCCTCGATCAGGACTTCCTCGTCGCCGGGCTTGTCGTCCTCGTGCACGGGCAGGTCCAGGACCCGCGACCAGAAGGTGGCGAGTTCGTAGGGGTGGGCGCAGTCGATGCTCGTATGGCGGATCGTGGAAGTCATGCGGGGATTCTTGGCCACCCGGCGGGCCCGGGCAACGCAATTGCGGGCGGGTACGGCAACGGTCCGGCGCCCGGCGCGCGTCTGACGCGGTCGTAAGGTCCGTGGCATGGCCACCGGGACTCTACCTATATAGAGTTATGGCCATGCCCCGCACTCGACGCCCGTCGGCGCAGACCACCGCGGTGGTGCTGGCGCTGGCCGAGGAACCCTCCGACTGGCGGTACGGCTACGAGCTGTGCCGCCAGTTGGATCTGCAGGCCGGATCGGTGTACCCGATCCTGATGCGGCTGGCCGACCGCGGACTGCTGGAAACCGCGTGGGAAAAGGACGCACCGCCCGGCCGTCCGCCCCGGCACCTGTACCGGCTGACCGGCCCGGGTCTGGCCCTGGCGACCGAACTGGCCGCCTCGTCGGCACCGGTACGGCCCGTGACCCTGCCGCGGCCGGGCTGGGAGGGGGCCTGATGCCTACCCGATACCGTCTTGAGCTCGGTGCCTTGGTCGCCGTCGCGGGAGCGTTCACCGGCGTTCTGGCGCTGGCCTTCGCCACCGCCGGGCAGCCGAACACCGCCGACGAGGGCTATCTGCCGATCCTGATCCTCTGGTCCGTGTTCGCCGCGCCGTCACTGATCGCGACTCATGTGCTGTGCCGGGCCTGGTGGAGGTCCACGAACTCCACCAGGCCCACAGCGGGTCGGCTCGCCCCGGACGGCCCGGCGCGCCTGCTGGCCACCGCCGTCGCGGTCCTTCCCGAGCACCGGCGGTCCTGGGGCGCGGCGATGAGCGCGGAGCTGGCGCATGTGCCTGGTGGTGCGGCCCGGTGGCGGTTCGCGGCCGGGTGCGCCCGGGCCGCCCTGTTCCCACCGTCCGTGCGCCCGAAGCCCGTACTGGCCGCCGGGGTGCTGACCGTGTGGGCGGTGCTGGCCGTGGACCTGGCGGTCGGGCAGACGCTGCCCGCGATGCGCCTGTTCGCGGTGACCTTCGCCGCTCTTGTCGGCGCCCTGGTCGCCCTCGCCCTGGCTCGCGGACGCCGCGTGGGCATGCCGGTGTCGGGTCCGGCCGTCACCGCTGTCGGACTCGCCGGAGTGGTCGCATCCGTCGCGCTCACCGCCCATGTGCTGGCCCGGTCCCCGGCGCACGAGGGGGTCCTGAGCGCCGCCCACGCCGTGGTGCTGTCCGTGTTCCTGGCGGGCTGCCTCGGAGTCGTCCTGGTCCCGCCGCGCTCCCTCACCACCAGCCCGTTCGCCCGCCGCGCCGGACTCGCCACGGCCCTGACGCTCGCCGTCTGCTTCCTGCTGGCGGCACGGCGGCAGGGCGACCTCTGGGCGTTCTGCCTCTTCCTGGCCCCGATCGTGGTCTCCTTCACGGGGTCGACGATCACCGCGGCGCTGCGCCGCTCCTTCCGCACGGGCATCCAGACCACGGCATGGACCGCACTCCTCGCCGCCCTGCTCCTCTTCGTCGTGTGGCTGGCGGAGGCCCTGCACTGGTACGGCGTCGACGGCCGCCTCCTGTTGGACGGCGAAACCGGTTACCCGGTCGGCGTGAACGTCAAGGACGCCGTCTTCTGGGTCCTGGTCTTCGTTCCGGTGTGGGGCCTGCTGCCGTTCGGCATCCTCGGCGCGGCCCTGGGCGCACGCCTCCCCCGGCTGCTCACGCTCCTACGCTGACGTCCACCGCCCCGTCGTCCAGCCGAGCCCGCGTCTCAGTGCCGCCACTCCAGCGGACGGTCAACTCCCCTGCTCCGTCGAGATGTACGGCGGCCGAGTCCGCAAGAGGGATCGGTTCCGGATCAGCGGTCAGCCGGGCGAGCGCGACAAAGAGGGTGTCGTCGTCGGTCGTCGATCCCGTGAGTTCGTCGTTCAGGCCCACCACGGGCAGGAGTTCGGCACGCGCCCCGTCCTCCGCCGCCCATCCCGTGATCCGCACCGAGGTGCCCTCCGGAGCACCGCACACCCTGAAGGCCCTCACCTCCACCGCCCCGCGCGCCAGCACCAGGCTCGTCACCCGGGCCCCGCCCGCCGCCCGGTGCCGGGAGGCGGCCCACCCCTCCCCCACACCCAACGGCACGATGTCCGCGCGGCTCGGGTCGTCGTCGACGATCACGCTGTTGTCGTACGACGGTGAGGGCCGCGTCACCGTCGAGTACGCGAGCCGGGTGTAGTACGGGTCGTAGCGGACGTCCTCGCTGCCGTGGTTGTGGAGGCGGACCAGGCCGTCGGAACGGGTGGAGTGGATCAGCCAGTTGACGGGGTGGACCGGGGTCACGGCGTCGGAGCGTTCCGTCGGTCCGGGCTCCTCGGTCGCCGTCCACACCTCGTGGTCCAGCGGCAGGAGCAGGCCGAGGAAACCCTTGCTGGCCCAGTAGGGGGACGCCGGGCCCGAATAGCCCTGCAGGAGCGCCTCGTCGGGGCCGTGCCAGCCGAGGGTGAGCAGGCCGTTGTCGTCCACGGCACCCCGGTCGAGGAAGTAGCGCAGCGCTCCCGAGGCCAGCCGTCGGGTCTCGCCCGGCGACAGGGGGGTACGGCCGGTCAGCGCGCCCAGCCACAGCGGGGACGTCGTGGCGAACCGGTACGTCAGGGAGCGGCCCTGGTGCAGGGGGGCGCCGTCGCCGCCGAACAGGCGGGCGTAGTCCTCCAGATGGCGCGCGAGCCGGCCGCCGTAGAGGTCGAGCAGCTCGGTGTCGTCGGCGAGCCAGGCGTGCAGCACCGGGTAGAGGTGCATGGCCCAGCCGTTGTAGTAGTCGAACTTGCGGCCGTCGCCGTCGGTGTACCAGCCGTCGCCGATGTACCACTTCTCGATGCGTTCCAGACCGCGGTCGATCGCGGCGCGGGACGCCTCGGTTTCGCAACCGATTTCCTGGAGGAAGCCGCCCACCGTCACCGGGAACAACTCCCAGTTGCAGGGCCAGGCTTCGGCGGTGAGCGCGTCGCCCAGCCAAGCCGTGGCGCGCTGCCGGACGCCGTCGTCCAGACGGTCCCAGAGCAGGGGGCGGGTCAGCCGCAGGGCGAGAGCGATCGAGGCCGCCTCGACCAGCGGCTGGCTGCGGTCCTCGATACGCGGCCAGACGCCGGAGACGCCCGCCGCGAGTCCGTCCGCGTAACGCTCCAGCGCGGTCTCGTCCCGGCGGAAGGCCGCCAGCAGGAGCGTACGGGCATAGCCCTCCAGGCCGTCCGACAGCCGGCCCGACCAGCTGCTGCGGTCGCCGGGCAGGTGGTACAGCGCACGGTCCTCGGTCGCGTACGGCTCGACCGCGGTGAGCAGGGCGTCGGCGGCGTCCTCCCAGTGAGCGCGGGTGTAACCGGTGAACGGGCTCAGATCACGGTCGTCGCGGGGCAGTTCCATCTACAGCGCTTTCCTTCCGGCAAGGGCCTGGGGCGCTCCGGTTCCGGTCGAAGCGCCCCAGGTGCTCATCCCACCCGCACCAGGCCCTTGGGCACCAGATGCTGGGCGACGAGTTCTGCACGGACAAGTTCCGCATACACCGTGGCCCCGTGCACGGAGGTGTGCGTGTTGTCCCGTTTCTCGTTGTACAGGTACAGCGCCTTGGACGCCTCGACACCCAAGGACTCCACGAGCGTTTTCGTCTTCGCCGTCAAGTCGATCAGCGGGACGTCGTGCGCGGCGGCGACCGAGCGGGTGACGGCCGGGTGGTCGACGCCGAGGCCGTTGACGAGGAGCGCGGTGCCGTTGTTCAGGGTGCCGTCGGAGTTGAACCAGCGTCGCACGATGGGGGTCACCAGGGCCGGGGTCCCGCCCTTCTCGCGTACGCCCGCGACCAGTGTCTCGAGGTTGGCCCGGTATGTCGCCCCGTCGGTCGTCTTGTCATTGTGGGCGAGCTGGATCAGGACGAGATCGCCGCGGTGGATCAACGGCTGGACCGTGGCCCAGAGTTGGGGATTCTGCAGGTAGCTGACCGTGCTCTCGCCGGAGTCGGCGTAGTTGGCGACGGACACGCCCTTGCGGAGAAACTGCGGCAGCTGCTGGCCCCAGCCGGAGTACGGGTCACCGGGCTGGTCGCAGACGGTGGAGTCGCCGACGAGGAAGATCTGGCGGGCGTGCCGGGCGGGGGTGACCTTGATGTCGGCGAGGGCGGGGGCCGAGCCGCCGAGTCGCAGGTCCAGGCCGGGAGTTCCGTCGGCGCCGGTGGGTTCGCCCTCGGGGGTGCGGACGTTCACGGTGAAGCTGCGGGCGACGTGCTCACCGGCCTCGGCGGCTGTCTCGGGGAGGAGAGCGCGGCGGGTCTCGCCGGTGATGCTCGTGCTGGACGCGGTCTCGCCGCCGACGAGGACCTTCACGTCGTACGTGCCGGGCGGGAGGTCGAAGTGGCAGGCGGTGGCGGTGCAGTAGGACAGGTCCAGCGGCCGTTGGTGGGCACGGGCGGGTACGGCGGACAGCGCGGTTCCCAGCGTGGCCGCCACCAGGGCGGTCAGGGCGAAACGTCTCATGCGCGGCTCCCTCCGACGACAACAGCGGCAGGCTCAGGCTTGGCCGCTGGACCGTATCGCGCTTGGCAAGCGCTTTCTAGACCCCGCGCGTCCACTGCTGGTTCGTCGCCCCGTTGCAGGTGTACGTGATGATCGCGGCGGAGTTGGCGGTGGACGCGCCGTTCACGTCCAGGCACTCACCGGTCGCGCGGGACTTGATGGTGACGTAGGAGCCGGTGGTGGTGAGCGACCACTGCTGGCCCGTCGCGGAGGCGTTGCAGTTCTCCTGGGTGACCGTGCTCGCGTTCTCCTGGACGCACAGAGAGCTGTTTCTCACGACCAACTGGTAGTAGCCACTGCCCACCGACTTGAACCAGTACTTCTGGTTGGTGCCGCCGTTGCAGTCGTACTGCTTGAGCTGCGCGCCCTGCCACAGCGACTGGCTGGTCACGTCGGCGCACTTGGAACTGTGCCGGGCGATCAGGGTGTTGTACGTGGCGCTCGCGCCGCTGATCGTGCCGGTGGCCGTGTCGATGGTGACCTCTGGGGACCAGGACATCGACATCGAGGTGGAGGAGGGGAAGGTCAACGGCAGCCAGACGTAGCGGGAGTCGTTGACGGTGCCGCCGAAGGAGTTGCCCCAGCGGTCGCCCAGGTAGAGGTACGAGGTGGTCGACGTGCCCTGCACGGGAAGGACGTACGCGGTCTGCGAGCCGTAGGTAGTCGAGTCGCCGACGTTCTTCATGGCCGTCCACGGGCCGGCGATGCTCGTGGCGGTGGCGTACTGCTGCTGGTTGGGGCTCCAGCCGGTCGCGCCCGACGTCAGCATGAAGTAGACGCCGTTCCGCTTGAACAGCGCCGGGGCCTCGCGGTGGCCGCCGTGCCAGGGGTCCGCGACCAGGGCGGCGATGCCCGTGTAGTCGCTGGTCAGGCGGTAGATCTGGAGGTCGTAGTTCTCGCGGGCGGCGGAGATCATGTAGCCGGTGCCGTCGGTGTCGACGAAGACCGTGATGTCGCGGGACATGTGCTGGCCGAGCGGACGGAAGCTGCCCTGCCAGGTGTAGTTGCCGTCGACGGTGTCGGAGACGGCCACGGCGGCGCGGGCCTCGCTGTAGTCGACGCCGTTCTCCTTGTGCATCCACATCACGAACTTGCCGGTGGACGCGTTGTACATGACCTTCGGGCGCTCGATGTTGGCGGTGGCCAGCTCCGGGTCGCTGGCCTCGGTCAGGACGTGGTTCCTGAACTCCCAGTTCTTCAGGTCGCTGGAGCGGTAGGCGTCGACGTAGCGGAAGGTGTTGTCGGCGTTGCGGTGCTCGCCGAACCAGTAGTAGTACGAGCCGACCTTGATGACCCCGCCGCCGTGGGCGTGCACGGGGGAACCGTTGACGTCGGTGAACTGCGTGCCGTTCGTGATGGTCTGGGGTGCGGCCTGCGCCGGGCCCGCGGTGACCAGGGCGCCGGCCAGTGCCAGACAGAGGGCGAGCAGAACCGCGTACGCACGTCTCATCTCAGGCACTCTCCTTCGCGGGACCGGCTGCCGTGTCGGCCACGGGGATACCGAAGTCGGGGGTGCCGTCCGGTTTCCAGCCCAGTTTCTGGATGCGGGTGTGCCGGTTGGGGTCGTGCAGCGGGTCGCCGACGATCTCCTTGTACTGGCGGGCGTGATAGACGAGGACGTCGGTGCGACCGTCCTCGGCGACCGTGAAGCTGTTGTGTCCGGGGCCGTACTGCTTGGTCGTGTCGTTGCTGGTGAAGACCGGCGTCGGCGACTTGGACCAGTTCGCGGGGTTCATCAGGTCGGCGTCCGCGTCGACGGTGAGCAGGCCCATGCAGTAGTTCGCGTCGGTGGCGCTGGCGGAGTACGACATGAACAGCCGGCCGTGGCGGGCGATGACGGAGGGGCCCTCGTTGACCTTGAAGCCGATGGTCTCCCAGTCGTACTCGGGGGTGGAGAGCCGGACTTGGGGTCCCGTCAGGGTCCAGGGGTTCGCCATCCTGGACAGGAAGATGCCGGTGTTGTTGTCCATGCCGGGCTCGTGCTGTGCCCAGCTCAGGTAGCGGGTGCCGCGGTGGGTGAAGGTGGTGGCGTCGAGAGAGAACGTTTCCCAGGCCGTTTTCAGCTGGCCGCGCTCCACCCACGCCCCCTTGAAGGGGTCCCTGTTGGCGTTTTCCAGGACCCAGATCCGGATGTCCCACACGCTCTCGGCGGGCGCGGCGGCGAAGTAGATGTACCACTTCCCGCCTATGCGGTGGATCTCCGGCGCCCAGATGTGCGCGCCCATGGGGCCGGTGGCGTGCTTGGTCCAGATGACCGACTCGGCGGCGGTGGCGAGCCCGTTCAGGGTGCGGGAGCGGCGCAGGATGATGCGGTCGTACTCGGGGGCGGTCGCCGTGAAGTAGTAGTGGCCGTCGCTGTGGCGGTGGATGTGCGGGTCGGCGCGGTTGCGGACGAGCGGGTTCACGAACGGTGCGGCCTTCCGGCTGGGTGCGTCGGTGGCGGCGTGGGCCACCGAGGGGGCGGCGGCCAGGACACCCGCGGCCAGGGCGCCCTTCAGCATCAGTCTGCGGTCGAGGGCATGGGGTTCGTAGCGGCTCATACGGGCTGCCTCTCGGGGGCAAGAAGTTTGATGTTCGGTTGTCGTTCGGTATCGCGAACGTCATCTGTGATTACGAACGCCGAAAAGGTATGGGGGTGTCACGAGGAGGTCAACGGGACTGACGCGCCGAATTTTGTCGGGCAGATTTCTGTTATCCGTCGCCGACCCGGCGCGTCTCCTGTGACGTGAGCAGCTTCCCCCACAAGACAGCAGCGGCCGCGGGCGCCTTCGCGGCCGTCGCCTTCCTGGTGACCGCTCCCCCTGCCCAGGCCGCAGGCGCCCGGGACGTCACCGCCGACGTCCTCGCGGACCGCGACGTGACGCTCAACGGCGACACGGTCGTCACGGTGCCGTCGGGGACGACGACGTACGACGGCGCGTTCCACGGCGAGGGCACCCTGACCGTGCGCGGCACCGGCACCCTGGTCCTGACCAAGGACAGTGACTTCACGCTGCCGAAGTCCCGGCAGCGGCAGAAGGTCACGACGCAGGGCGGCAACCACCCGTACGTCACCACGGCCAACCCGGACCCGCCCGCGATCACGGTCGAGCGCGGGGCGACGCTGCAGTACGGAAACGGCGGCACGACCGGGCTGATCGGCCGCTTCCCGTACAACACCCCGGCGTTCCGGCTCAACCAGGACAACATCCGGGTCGACGGCACCCTACGGCTGTCCCTGACCAGCGCCTACAACCTGGGCACGATCAGCGGCTCCGGGCTGATCACCCAGCCGAGGTTCCTGTGGGGCACCTGGGACATCTCGGGCACCCACCCCTTCTCCGGGGTGATAGACAACGGCACGCAGGCGAACGCCGGACGACCGGAGTACGCGACGTCACTGCCCAACATGCGCAAGGTCCTCAACCAGGGCACCTGGACCGTCGACACCCCGCTGGGCCAGACCGTCACCCAGCGCATGGACTTCTACCAGCGCGAGTACGGCAGCGACATCAACGTCCAGTCCCGACCGGGCAGCAAGGTCGTGCTCACCGGCCAGTACAGCTGGTCCAACCAGGGCGGCGACACCAACCCCTCGCTCAGCGACCCCGCCCTGAACTGGACGCCCGCACGGAAGAACATCAACAAGCGCGGCACCAACATCAAGGGCGCGAACGTCCAGTGGGGCGACGGCACCACGAACAAGATCTTCATGCCGGGGACCGCCGAGACCGTGTACATCAACTTGCTCGCGGCCAGATCGCGTTCGCTGCTGACCTTCAACTACAACGGGCCGGTGACGCTGGGTGCGCCGATCGGCGGCGGCGTCTTCCACGACACGCTGTCCGCGCCCGGCGCCGGCGACATCGTCATCGCCGGGACGCCCGGCAACGACGTCACCTTCGCGGCCAAGCAGTACTACGACGGCTCGACCACCGTGGAGAAGGGGGCGGTGCTGCGGCTCGGCTCGGGCAAGCGGGGCGGTGACGGCTCGCTGCTGACGGGCACGGAGCAGCGGCGGGTGGTGAACAAGGGAACGCTCGTCGTGCGGAACGTGACCGACTCGGTGAAACTGACGCACGTCAGCGGCAGCGGGTCGCTCGTGCAGTCGGGCGCGGCGACGACCACGCTCACGGGCGGCTCGGTGACGTACACCGGGGCCACGACCGTCAAGAAGGGCACCCTGGCACTGCGGGACGGGGCAACTCTCGTACGCAGCAGGGCGATTCGGCTCATGTCGGAGGGGGCACGGCTGGACGCGGGTACGGGGGTCCTGCGTGTGGCTACTGCCCTCTCCGGCAAGGGCACGGTGAAGGGCTCGGTGACGAACGACGGCGTGGTCGCGGGCGGTGTCGCCGTGACCGGTGCCTACACCCAGCGTGCGAAGGGCCAACTGGTCCTGGGAGACAAGCCGTTGAAGGTCGCGGGAGCGGTCCGGCTGGCCGGGGACCTCGATGTGTCCGCCGCCGGCACGCGGCCCGCACGCGAGATCAAGATCCTCAACCACACCGGCCGGGCGAAGACCACCGGCACGTTCACCGGCCTGCGGGAGGGCGCCCGGCTGAAGCTCGCGAACACGACGTACCGGATCAGTTACCGGGGCGGCGACGGCAACGACGTCGTCCTGACGACGACGGCAGCCACCGCGAGCCCTTCGCCGACCGTCTCCACCCGTGCGGCGGCCGGCGCGGCTCCCGCGGACACGCGGACGGCGAGCGCGGAGAGCGAGACGTTCGGCTGGTGGCCGTACGCGCTGGGGCTCGGCCTGCTGGGCGGGCTGATGGTGCCGGCGACGCGACGGATACGGGGCCGTGGAGGACGGCGTCGGGGCGGGCGGCACGCGGCGTAGCGGGGCGCACGGCACAGGCGTCAGCGCCCGCTCGGCGCCTGCGGGAACCCCAGCCGCGGGGCCAGTTCACGCGCATGTCAGGCATGCGGCAAGGCTAGAGCGCTCGGCGATGCACCGGTGTCTCACATGCCGGCCCCCCTCCCGCCTCGGCTACCGTCGTCAGCATGACCAGCACCGTCAGCCTCGCCGAAGCCCTCGCCGCCGGCGCCGTCGTCCTCGACGGCGGAATGTCCAACCAGTTCGAGTCCGCCGGGCACGACCTGAGCGACGAGCTGTGGTCGGCGCGGCTGCTGGCCGAGCGGCCCGAGGCGATCGTCGAGGCTCACCTCGCCTACTTCGAGGCGGGCGCGAACGTGGCGATCACGTCCAGCTATCAGGCCACCTTCGAGGGCTTCGGCAAGCGCGGGATCGGCCGGGAGCGGGCGGCCGAGTTGCTCGCGCTCAGTGTGGAGCTGGCCCGGGAGGCCGCTCGTCGGGCACGGACGGACCGGCCGCTGTGGGTGGCCGCGTCGGTGGGCCCGTACGGGGCGATGCTCGCGGACGGCTCCGAGTACCGGGGGCGGTACGGGCTGAGCGTGGCTGAGCTGGAGCGTTTCCATCGCCCTCGGATCGAGGTGCTGGCCGGCGCCCGGCCCGACGTACTGGCGCTGGAAACGGTTCCGGACGCCGACGAGGCGACCGCGCTGCTGCGGGCGGTGCGCGGACTCGGCGTCCCGGCCTGGCTGTCGTACACGGTCGACGGGGACCGCACGCGGGCCGGTCAGCCGCTGGAGGAGGCGTTCGCGCCGGCCGCCGACGCGGACGAGGTGATCGCGGTCGGGGTGAACTGCTGCGCCCCCGAGGACGTCGACGGCGCGATCCGGATCGCGGCCCGGGTGACCGGTAAGCCGGTCGTCGTCTACCCCAACAGTGGCGAGGCCTGGGACGCCGAGGCCCGTGCCTGGACCGGCCGCTCCAGCTTCGCGCCCGAGCAGGTGCGGGGCTGGCAGGACGCCGGGGCGCGGCTGATCGGCGGGTGCTGCCGGGTGGGGCCGGAGGCGATCACGTCGATCGCGCGCTCGCTGTAGTAACTCCTGCGAAGCACGGGCTCAATGGGGACTTCACGCGCCGATGATGAAGTCCTCCTACCCGTCCGCCGATCATGGAGGCTGCCGTGTCCGAGCCGCCCACGCAGGAACAGTTGGACGCCTATGTGAGAACCCGGCTGGCGCTGGCCGGCTTCGATCTCGCCCTGCTGCCCGAGGAGACCGACCCCGACACCGGGGTTCCGACGCGGGCTCAGGTGCTCGCCGCACTGCGGTCGTTCGTGGCGGCCACGCCCGGCGCGATATCCGGCTGGGCTCCGTCGGCCGACGGACCCGAGTACGCCCAACAGGCCGCACCGCCGCTGCTGTACCCGTCGATCACCGAGGCATGGACCGGGAAGGCGGACCCGCGATGAGCCGTGCTCTCAACCGGCGTGTGTTTCTGGCGAGTTCGATGGCCGTGGCGAGCGGAGCGGCCCTCCAGGTCTCCGCGACCTCGGCACGGGCCGCCACAACGCCCGTACACGTCCCCGACGTCGACGTACGACAGGCCGCCCGCACCGACCCCACCGAGGCCACCCTCGCCGAGGCCGTCACCCTCATCAAGCGCCGCAGGCTCAAGTCCACGGTGCTGACCGAGGCCTACCTGGAGCGGATCGAGCGCTACGACGCCACCTATCAGGCGTACGCGGAGGTCACCGGAGAGGCCGCGCTCAAGGCGGCGCGTGCGGCGGACCGCGGATCGGGAGGCGCCCTGCGCGGCATTCCGCTGTGCATCAAGGACAACTACTTCACCCGAGGCGTGCCGACGCGCTGCAACTCGTACATCTTCGAGGACTTCGTCCCGGACGAGGACGCCACGGCCGTGACGAGGCTGACCGCGGCCGGCGGGATCGTGCTCGGCAAGGGGCAGATGGGGCCGCTCGCCACGACCCGGGCCACGAAGCCGAACGGCACGGTCACCACGGTCAACGCCTGGACACCCGAGGACCCGTCCGTCGACCCAGGTGGTTCGTCGACCGGTCCGGCCTGTGCGGTCGCCGGGCGGCTCGCGGCCTCGTCGATCGGGACGCAGACCGGCGGTTCGATCGTCCTGCCGTCCAACCAGCAGAACCTCACGGGACTGAAGCCGACGATGGGCCGGGTGTCCGTGCACGGCGTCATCCCGCTCTCCTTCACCCGTGACCACGCGGGACCGCTGGCGCGGGACGCCATGGACGCGGCGATCATGGCGCAGATCATGGCAGGGCCGGACGCGAAGGACCCCCGTACGCTCGGCCTGCCCGCCGTGCCCGACCTCGTCCGCGCCGCCACACCCGTCGTCTCCCGAACGGGCACCGTCCGGATGCGCCGGGCCACCCGGATCGGGGTGCCCGCTGATTTCCTGTCCGGGCAGAAGGAGCTGCGCGGTGCGTTCCTGGACAGGCTGGAGGCGCTTGCGGGCGTGACGCTCGTCGAGGTCACGTACCCGGACGACTGGCCCCTGCTGACGGGCACCTTCAACGCCGCCCGGCTCGCGGAGCGCACCGAGCCGTTCCGGCACTGGCTGCGTACGGATCCGACCAAGTTCGGTGTGTCGCTGCTGAGTTGGCTGCAGGGCCTGATGCTGTCGGGCGACGAGTGGATCACGGCCCAGCGTGCCAAGCATCATCTGCTGCGGGAGGTGCTGGACGGGGTCATGAGCCGCTGCGACGTCGTCCTGCAGACCGGCCCGGTGCCCTTCGACATCCTCGGGCTGCCCGAGATCGCCTTCCCCATCGGGTTCGACGGCGCCGGCATCCCGGCCGGCGCGATCCTCGGCGGCCACCCCTACGAGGAGGACCGGCTGCTGGAGGTCGCGGCGGCCTATCAGGCCGTCACCGACTGGCATACCCGGCGGCCGGCGGATCCGGCGACGACGACGGCCCGGCTCAAAGCCGCTGTGCCGCGTCCGCGGCTGTCGGCGGAGGATGCCGCGGCGACCTCGGCATAGCCCTGCGGCCCCTCCGGCGAGCAGACCGCCGCAGCTCTCTCGTCCCCCGCCCTCCCCCACTGCTAGCCTCCGCAGCATCGGGAACCGGTTTCCACCGCGTTGCCGCAGCTGAGGAAGGGGGCGGGGCGGAGTATGACGAGGAAGAGCGCGGACACGAGCCGTAGCACCATCCGGGACGTGGCGGCGCGCGCGGGTGTGTCCGCGTCGACGGTGTCGCGGGTGCTGGGCGGGGTGTATCCGGTGAGTTCGGCGACCCGGACCCGGGTGATGCGGGCGGTGCGCGAGATGGACTACGTCGCCGACGCGCGCGCCAAGGCGGTCGCGGGGGTCGGCACGCCCACGCTGGCGTTCGTGCTGGAGGACATCACCGGACCGTCGTTCGCGCACATGGCGCACGGCGTGGAACGGGAGGCGACCCGGCTCGGGCATCTGTGCGTCGTGTGCAGCACGGACGGCGACGTCCGGCACGAGCTGGAGTTCGTCGAGATGATGCGTGCGCAGCGGGCCGCCGCCGTGATCCTGGTCGGCGGCTCCGCCGACACCCACGAATACCGCGAGCGCACCCGCCGGATGGCCGACCAGCTGGCGTCGGCGGGCTCCCGGCTGGTCCTGTGCGGCCGCCCGCCGCTGGGGCCGGGCGCACCGGTCACGGTCATCGAGTACGACAACGAAGGCGGCGCCTACGCCCTGGTCGCCCATGTCCTCTCCCAGGGCCACCGCCGGGTGCTGTTCCTCGGCGGCAAGCCCGACCACACCACCGCGCAGGGTCGTGAACGCGGTTACCTCGCCGCACACCGCGCCCGCGGCCTGGAACCCGACCCGGCGCTGCTCCTCCACGGCGACTTCACCCGCGACGCCGGCCACCGTCTGATCCGCGAAGCCCTCAAGCGGGGGCTGGAGTTCACGGCCGTGGTGGCGGCCACCGACATGGTCGCCGCGGGCGCGCTCACCGCTCTGCACGAGGCGGGCCTGAACGTTCCCGGCGACGTGTCGCTGGCCGGTTACGACGACATTCCCTTCGCCCGCGACCTCCACCCGGCCCTGACGACGGTCCACGTCCCCTACGAGGAGCTGGGCCGTCTCGCCGTCCGTACGGCACTGGGCCGTACCCCGGAAACGCCGGACGAGCACCTGCTGCTGGGCACGCATGTCGTGGTGCGGGACTCCGTGGCGGCGAAGTAACCGGTTCAGGACCGCCGTACCGACCCCGGCAGCCGCAACCGCCGTACGACCGACCGCAGTTCCGCACCGCGCGCGACCGCGCCATCCGCAGGCGCCGATTCCGGAACCGCTTCCCGAGCCCTTGCGTCGGCCGCCCACAGGGCGAGTTCCGCGTCGCGCGGGCCGAACGCGATCTCCGGCTCGTCGTCGCCGAACATGCGGACCGGATGGGTACCGTCCCAGTGCCGCCAGCCCGGGTCGCCATCGGTCGCGAACCGCACCCACGCCGAGTGCATCGCGTCCGCCAGCTCCTGCGGGGCGCCCTCGCCGGCCAGTTTCCGCGACTCGGGGACGTCGCCGGTGTCGAAGACGAAGCCGAGCTCCAGAGCGTGGCAGGAGCCGAGGTCGGGGAGGCCGGAGGGCCAGGTGAACTCGTAGACGTACGACGACTGCGGGCGGGCGTCGGCCAGGCGGTGCAGCGGCAGGCGCAGCAGGTGGTCGGTGACCAGCTGGCCGACGATCTCGGCGATGCCCGCGTCCGGGCGCAGGGCGCGGTAGCCGCGCGGCACCTCGTGTCCGCAGCGGCAGCGGGCCATGGCGCCGGCCAGGGCGACCGGCCCGAGCCGGTCGACGCGCTCCAGGAGACCGCCGGGCACCAGCCACAGCCGGTACTCGTCGCGGGTCCAGCCCATCATCAGGTCGACGTCCCGCGCCGCGTCGCCCTCGACCAGGGCCTCCAGGGGGTCGCGCGGGACGAGATCGCCGTCGATCACGATCCCGAAGGCAGGCCCGCCGAGGACCGGGCTGCTGAGCTTGCCCACGTCGGTCTGGGTGCGCAGGAGGAGGTCCCGGTCGACGTCGGCGAAGGCCGCGGCGGTGGCGGGGATCTTCAGCCGGGTGGCCATACGGCGCACCATCCGCCGTACCTTGTCCCGCTCGGCGGCCTCCGGCGGCCCGCTCTGCAGCACGGCGCGCCGGATGAGGCCCTGTGCCTGCGGGGCGGCCAGCAGTGCGCCGGTGCTGATCGCGCCGGCCGACTGGCCGAACAGGGTGACCTGCGCGGGGTCGCCGCCGAAGGCCTCGATCGAGGCGTGCACCCACTCCAGCGCGGCGAGCTGGTCGCGCAGGCCGGGGTTGGCGGGGGTGTCCGGAAACAGTCCGTAGCCCTCCACTCCCAGTCGGTAGTTGACCGAGACGAAGACGACGCCGTCGCGGGCGAAGCGGCTTCCGTCGTACACGGGTACCGCGGAGGAGCCGCGGGTCAGGGCGCCGCCGTGCAGCCACACCATGACCGGGAGCCGGGCGCCCGGGCCGGGGTCGGGGGTCCAGACATTGAGGTTGAGACAGTCGTCGCCGGGGACGACCGGGTCGGACAGGTACTGCGCGAAGGCCTCGGAGTACGGCGGTTTCGGCGGGGTCGGCCCGAAGGCGCCCGCGTCCCGCACCCCGTCCCAGGGTTCCGGCCGCTCGGGCGGCCGGAACCTGCGGGGGCCGAACGGGGGCGCCGCGTACGGGATGCCCCGGAACACCGCGACGCCGTGCTCGTACCGGCCGCGCACGGCCCCGTACGGCGTCCTGATCACCGGACGTTCCGCCGGCTCCGTCACCTGCCCCACCTGGTCTGCCGTCATGCGCCCACCTGCTTCTCGCCGCACTTCGTGCACCCTGCACATGTCAGAGCACCACATCACGAACGACTATTCCGGTGAGCGAGGTGGCCTGGAGGGCTATTTGGCGTACATCAGCGTGCCGAAGCCGAGCTGGTCGTAGCCTCCGCTGGTGGAGCCGTAGTCGCCGCCACCCCCCTCCGGGAGGACCGACTGGGCGATGCGCTGCAGGTAGGGGACGGACAGGTTGCGGCGGCGCCGGTAGTGGGAGTCGAGCATGGCCCACACCGGGCGGACCTGGCCGCGTGAGGCGTCGGAGATGACCGTCTGTTCCCGGTAGTCGCAGTTGACGCCGGTGCCCCAGGTGTACTTCGTGAACGGCACGGTCTCACCGAGGTTGTACTTGGCGACGTACTGAGCGGCCTTCATGAACCGGTTGCCGTCGTAGCCGTACAGGTCCTCGCCCTGGTTCCAGGCCATCTCGCAGATGGCGCCCATCTGGCCCATGCCCATGATGGTGTGGCCCTGGTCCCGGCCCGACTCCTGCCACTGGGCGAGGTTGTCCGGGTGCAGGAACGGCACGGCCTTGCGGATGGCGCCGTTGCCCGCGCCGTTCTTGAAGTAGTTCACGGCCTGGTCGTACTTGGCGCCGTCGTCGCACAGGATGCCGATGGCCAGGACGGACGCGACGTTGCACAGGTCCCAGTTCGCCCAGTAGTTGGTGATGCAGGCGCCGTTGTGCTCGGTGAGGAACTGGTTGTTGAGCGGGTAGAACACGTTGCGCATCATGTTCTGGAACCGGCCGAGGTCGAAGCCGGCGTATCCGCGCATGAGTTCCGCCGCGTTGGCGAACTCCCAGCCGTAGATCCCCGCGGCGAGGAACCGGTCGGCGTTTCCGGTGATGGTGGTGAGCGTCGACGACCAGGCGTTGAGGATCCGCACGGCACAGTCGCCGTTCGCGGCGGTGCCGCCGACGTGCCAGCGCAGGGCGTTCTGGTAGGCGGCGGCGATGTCGTTGTAGAGCTGGGGATAGTTCTGGCCGTCGCCGCCGCGGATGATCGTGGCCGTGGGGCGGGGCGTCCAGGTGGACTGGGAGTGGGAGTTGGCGGTCAGCCGGTTCCAGCCGGACAGCCAGGGGTCGTCGCCGGCGGCGACGCGGACCTTGGCGCGGTTGATGTCACCCCAGTTGTGCAGCATGCCGGGGTGGGTGAAGGTCGCGGGGGCCGCGCCGGCCGTGCTGCCCGTCAGCACGGCCGTGGACCCGCCGACGGCGAGGGCGGCGGTGAGACCGCCGGCGGTCTTCAGCAGACCGCGGCGGCTCAACTCTGGTGTGGGGAGGTGCCGGTGGGGGGAAGTGCGGCTCATTGATGCGTCTCCATTTCTTGGAGGATCTACCTGGGGGTGATGCTCACCTCGTCGAACTCGGTGGTGCAGCGGGCCAGTTGGTCGCGCGAGCAGACCACGAGGCCCACGTGGTAGGGGGCGTCACCGAACCCGGGGATCTCGCCGGTGGCGAGGGTGGTCCAGGTGGCGCCGTCATCGGTGGACAGGGCCGCGGTGAAGGCGGTCCCGACGCGCTTCAGCCGCAGCAGGGAGGGAAGGGCGGCTGCCCCGTTCCCGGTGAACGTCGACCGTCCGGCGACGGTCGTGCGCAGCATGAGCTGCGCGGTGGTCCCGCCGGTGACGATCGCCCCGGCGGCCTGGTCGAACGGTGACAGCGACTTGGCCATCAGCAGACCCACCCGGTCGGCACTCGCGCCCGTGCGGGAGACGAGCCGGGCGGTGATCTCACAGTCGCCGGTGACGGGCCGTCGTACGAACTGCCCTGTCATTCCCTGGTTGTTGACGGTCAGATCGACACCGGCACCGCGCACGGTGAAGGTCCCGTCGTGGTACGACGTACTGCCCGGCGTGCGGATCGCGACCACGCCCAGCGTCCCGAAGGCGCGCTCGTCGGGGACCGGGTCACCGAGGTCGCCGTACGTCCAGGGCGTGGGCGGAGGTGTGCCGACGGTGACGGTGAGCGTGCCGGTGCCGGTGCCGGTGGCGTTGGCCGCCGTGGTGGTGACCGTGAACTCGCCGCTCTGGGTGGATGTTCCGGAGACCAGGCCGGTGCGCTTGTCGAGCCGGAGGCCGTCGGGCAGCCCGGCCGCGCTGAACCGTACGGGCTCGTGCGAGCCGCGCAGGAGGTGCTGGAAGTCGACACCCTTGTTGCCGAACATAACGGTGGCGGAGGTGAGTTGGGGCACGCCCGGGGTCGGCATCGGGGCGGAGACCGGCTCGGAGAGCGGGCCCCGTCCGGCGCAGTTCGTCTTCGCGACGACGTAGTGGTACGTCGTCCCGGGCGTGCCGGTGGCATCCGTGTACCGGACGCGGGTGCCGAATCCGACGGGGCCGATGCCGGTCGCGATCGTCTCGAAGGGCCCGTCGGCGCCCGTGGAGCGCAGCACCTTGTAACGGGCGGAGAGATCGGGGTCGGTCCAGGCCAGCTCCACGGCGTCAGCGCCGGTGGACGCCTTGAGGCCGGCGGCGGTCCGAGCGGGGCGGGGAACCGACCAGACCTCGCCGGCCGAGGCCGAGAGGACGGTGACGTTGTCGAAGGCGCCGGTGCCGGTCTCGGCGTACTCCTCGTCGACGCCGAGACAGGAGCTGAGGACCAGGCCCGCGTAGGCAGTGCGGCCCAACTCGACCTCGCTGGAACCTACTTGAGTCCAGCGGATACCGTCAGGGGAGATCGCGCCGGTGCAGCGGCGACCCCTGCGGGTCACCCGCACCCAGTACGGCGCCCGCAGCCGGTAGCCGTCGCCCGCGCCTTCGACGTACGGGGCCTGAAGCGGGGTCGCCGACTCGGGCAGCGTGCCGAGGCTGGAGATCGGGAAGGCCGCGTTCACGGTGATCGCCTGCTGCTGGGTGGGCGGCACGGGCGTGCTGCCGGTGCCGGAGACAGCGGCCCCGGTCCTGGGCCGTACGCTCCACACACCGCTCCAGGTGTGCAGCGGCAGCCCCTGGATGAGCATCGAGGCGTGCGCGGCATCCGCGTCGAGGGAGTCGCGCAGGGTGACGCCGATCTTGGCGTACTGCGAGCTGAGCGGGAACACGATCCGTGCGGTGATCGTGCCGTCGCCGGGCAGCGGGAGGTGGACGGAGCGGTAGGTGTCGGCGGTGCCGGACGCCTCAAGGACGAACCGTTCACCGTCGAAAGCGGCGGAGCCGGGGATCTTCACCGCGCCGATGTCCTGGGAGGACCAGGGCTCGGGGAGACCGGCGGTGGCCGATGTGCTCGCCGAATCGCCGCTGCTGCCCTGGGAGTTCGTGGCAGTGACCGTGTAGTAGTACGTCCGGCCGGGACGTGCGCCGTCGTCCGTGTGCAGTGTTCCGTCGACTGCCGGCGCGATCTCCTCGTACGGTCCCTCGGGGCGGCTCGCCCGGCGGACCGTGTACGAGGTCGCCCACGCGGACGGCAGCCAGGCCACGCCGACCGACGTACCGTCGCCCACCGCCGTGACCCCCGCCGGGGGCGTTGGCACGGTCGGCGCCGGGGCCTTCGTACCCGCGTAGGCGAACGTGCCGAAGCTCGGCAGGTCGTCGTTGCTGCCCTCGACGAAGCGGGCGCCACCGGTGCCGCGGAAGACGGCCGCCTTGGTGTACGGGGTGTCGAGGCCGCGGACGCCGGCGTAGTGGGCGTAGTACATCTCGTAGATCGGGGGGAGAGTGCCGCGGACCTTGTCGGAGACGGTCGTCTTGATGTACTTGCCGGTACGGTCGAGGTCGGGGGTGAAGGGGACGTCGCCGCCGAGGTTGTAGCGGGCGGCGTACTCGGCGTTGGCGAGGATGCGGTGGTCGTCGAAGGCCCACAGGTCGACGCCCTGGTTCCAGGCGACCTGCGCGGCGTCGCCCATCAGGCCGATGGCGAGCTGCTCATGGGCCTGGTCGCGGCCGCTCTCCTGGCCCTGGCCGTCCGCCCTGACGACACGGTTGCGGACGCTGCCGTTACCCGCACCGGCCGCGGCGAACCGCAGCGCGTCCTCGAAGAGAGTGCGCTCCTCGCAGAACACACCGATGGCCAGGATGGACTGAATGGCCGTCAGGTCCCAGTTGCCGTTGGCGTAGAGCATGTAGCCGGAGATCGCCGGATACCAGACGTCGAGGAAGGACCGCTCGCAGCGGGCGATGTCCGCCTCCGCCCAGCCGTCGTAGTCGCTGTGGCGGAGCAGCTCGGCCGCGTTGACGAACTTGAAGGCCTGGAGCCCGGCGCCCAGCGGACCGTCGGCTCCGGTGATCATGGTCAGCGAGGCCGACCAGGCGTTCAGGATGTCCCGTGCCTTGTCGGCGTGGGCGCGCTCGCCCGTGACGCACCACATGAGGGCGTTCTGGTAGGCGGCGGCCGAGTCGGCGACGGCCTGGTTCATGTAGTTGCTGGGGCCGCGGCCCCAGGAGGTGATCTGGCCGGTGTTCTGGATGGTGTACGTCGACTTGGAGCGGGCGTGGGCCGCGAAGGGGAGGTAGCCGTCGTGGACGGGCGACTCCTTCGCGGCGACCGCGGCCTTCATCCGGGCCAGGTCGGCGGCGCTGTGCAGCAGGCCGGGGTGGGTGAAGGATCTGGAAGCGGCCTTGTTCCCGGCCGCCCGGGCCGTGCCGGGCGCGAGCAGTCCGCTCGCGCCCGCCACCAGCAGCAGGGCGGCCGTGCCGCCGAGGAAGCCCCGGCGGCTCGGTGCGGGGATCGTCATGACGCGGCGGCCGCCTCTGCCTCGGCGGTGGTGAGGAACTTCAGGTTCGTCACGTGCTCGTTGACGAACATGGGCACGCCGTCCGAGGCCAGGTACCACCTCGGCTTGCCCGTGCTGTCGGCGATCACCCTGCCGTTGACGCGGAGGTTCTCGAAGGTGACGTCCTTGATCGCGTGTTCCGCGTCGAGGCCGGCGATGATCGAGAGGTCGGCGTTCTTGCCGTTGTAGCTGAGGTCCTTGATGTAGACGGACTCGATGCCGCTGCCTGCCGACGTGTTGTACTTCGGGTTGTACTCGACCCGCATGTGGATGAGCTGGCCCCAGCGGAAGTCCTCCACGCGGATGTCGTCGAACCTGACGTCCCGGACGATGTTGCTGTCGCCGACCATGAAGGCGATGGCGCCCTGGTAGGTCACCTGCGGCTCGCGGTGGTCGAGGATGTCGATGTTCTCGTAGCGCAGGTTCTCCAGCATCTCGGGGGTGTCGGAGTTGCCGTGCACGCCGATGTTGATCGGGTGGGCGACGTCGGCCCAGAGGGAGCAGTTCTTGACGGTGATGTTGCGGGTGTCGCCGTAGAAGTCCCAGCGGTGGGTGTAGAGGGCGACGCAGTCGTCGGAGGTGCGCAGGAAGCAGCCGTCGATCGTGACGTTCTCGGAGCAGTAGAGCTGGATGCCGTCACCCCAGCCCTGGTGGCTGAAGGCGCGCAGGTTCTTGATGGTGAGGTTGTTGGACTCGGCGACCCTGATGTTCTCGTACCGGGGGTTGAGGATCGTGACGCCGTCGATCGTGACGTTGTCGCACTTGTGGACGAAGACCGCGCCGCCGGTCGTGTCGTAGACCACGCCGCGGCCGATCAGCCGGGAGTTCTCCACGTTCTCGAAGATCACGGCGGAGGTGAGGACGGCGCCCGGGGCCAGGTAGACGGTGGTGCCGCTGGGCACCTTCAGGGTTCGGTCGGGGTGGGTGTGCAGACCGGGCCCGAAGTACATGACCTTCTTGTCGCCCTCGGCGGGCACGTCCTGCTCGATCGGGTTCGCGAACAGGTGCAGGCAGTCGAAGATCTTGTCGTCGATCTGGACGACGAGGTTGCGGGGCCGGTCCAGGGTGAAGCGCGCGGTGCTGCCGAGCACCTCGGGCTTGATGCCGTACGAGTCCGGGCGGATGCGGACCTTCTCGCCGCCGCCCGGGGTGTACGTGATCTCGACCTCGACCGTGCCGGAGAAGTCGAAGGCGGCCCAGGAGGAGCTCTGGGCCCTGTTGCTGCCGGTGTTCGCGTCGATCAGTGCGAGCTTGGCGAGGTAGACGCCGAGCTTCTGCCAGGTGCCGCCGAGCGGCCGGACCTTGACGGTGAAGGAGTTGTTGACAGGCACCTTCGGAAGCGTCGGGTGGATGACCACGCTGTCGCCGGCGGTGCCGGGCTCCTCCGCCGCGGCGGCCTGTGCGGTGCCCGCGATGCTGTCGGCCAGGCCGGCGGCAGCGATGACACCGGCGGCCTGGAGGGTGGTCCGGCGTGACAGGGGCGCGTTCATGCGTAACTCCTTGCAAAAGGTTCGGTAAGAAGGGTCACTTCAGTCCGGACGTGGACATCCCGGAGACGAAGCCGCGCTGGGCGACGAGGAAGATCAGCAGGATCGGGACGACGTACATCACGGAGGCCGCGGCCTGGAGCTCGGGGACGGGCGTGCCGGCCTCGCTGACGTAGGTGGTCATCACGGCGACGGCGAGCGTGGTGCGGTCGGTGGACAGCAGCAGCTGCGGGGCGATGTAGTCGCCCCAGGTCCAGGTGAAGGCGATGATGAAGCTCGCGGACAGCACGGGCCAGGACTGCGGCAGGAAGATCCGCCAGAAGATCGACGCGTATCCGCAGCCGTCCACGATCGCGGCCTCCTCCAGCTCACGCGGCATGCCCGCGAAGAACTGCCGGAAGAGGAAGACCAGATACGGCGCCGCGGACAGACCCCACAGCACCCACGGCCAGTACGTGTCGACCATGCCGACCTTGGCGAAGATCAGGTAGGTCGGCAGCAGCGTGACCATCTGGGGCAGCATCATCGAGCCGAGCAGGACGCCGAACAGCACCTTCTTGCCGGGCGCGTCGAGCCGGGCGAAACCGAAGCCGACCCAGGCCGAGCTGAGCGTGACGAGCGTGGCGTAGATGAGGGCGATGACCAGGGAGTTGCGGGCGTAGCCGAGGAAGTCGATCTGGTTGAAGGCGTCGGCGAAGTTGTGCCACTGGAAGGCCTCGGGCAGCCAGTGCACGGGCGAGGCGGCCAGTTCGCCCTGGGTCTTCAGGCCGGAGAGGATCAGCCAGCCGAAGGGGCCGAGGAACAGCCCGGTGACGGAGACGAGGATCGTGTAGAGGACGAGGCGCTTGGCGCGCACCCGCACGCGTACGTCGGTCGTCGACGACTTGGGCGGCAGAATCGGTGACTTGGGCGGCAGGCTGGTGGCGGTCACTTCTTCGCCTCCGGGTCGACGTTGTAGAACACCGCGCCGGACGTGAGCTTGAAGAGCAGTCCGGTCACGACGAGGATCAGGACGAAGAGCACCCACAGCAGTGCGGAGGCGTAGCCGTAGCGGCCGAGCGCGAAGTACTGCGCGAAGACGTGCATCATGTAGAGGTAGTTGGACTGCGGGACCGTGGTGATGCCGCTCGTGTCGCCGAGCGGGGCCAGCAGCAGCGGCATGATGGTCTGCACCGAGGCGATCATCCCGGTCACCGTCTGGAAGAGCAGGACGGGCGACAGCAGCGGTACGGTGATGCTGCGGAAGGTGCGCCAGGGGCTCGCCCCGTCGATGCGGGCGGCCTCGTGGAGTTCGCGGGGTACGTCCTGGAGTCCGGCCAGCGAGATGATCATGACGTTTCCGGCGGCCCAGAGGACCGTCATCAGCAGCACGTAGCGGGCGTAGGGGTCGGCGAGCCAGCCGATGGCGTCGAAGCCGAAGATGGTCAGGACGCCGTTGGTGGCACCGGAGTTCTGGTCGAAGAGCAGCTTGAAGGCGAGGCCCGCGCCCACCGGCGGCACCACAGCGGGCAGATACAGCAGCGTGCGGAACAGGCCGCGCGCCTTGATCGGCTGGTTGACCAGGACGGCGAGGCCGAGCCCCGCGATGATCGACAGCGGCACCGAGGTCACCGCGAACAGGCCTGCGCGGCCGAGCGCGTCCCAGGTCACCGGATCGTTCAGCAGCTCGCGGTAGTTGCCGAGCCCGACGTACTTCCAGTTGGGCGAGATGCCGTCGAACGTGGTGAAGCTCAGCCACAGCGCGTACACCATCGGCGTGATGGTCAGCAGTACGAAGCCGATGATCCAGGGCGAGGTGAACATGTAGAAGGCGCGGTGCCTGCGCGCGGTCATCGTGATCCGCGGCCCGTCGGCGGCCGCCGCACGCCCGGCGCTCGCGGTGGCATCGGGCCGGTCCGCGACGGAGGAGATCTGGTCGACCGTCATCCCACTTGCTCCTTACCGCGCTTCAGCTGCTCGTTGATGGCCGAGTTCAGGCGCCCGGCGAGGGTGTCGACGGAGATCTGGCCGTTCATCGCGGCGGGGGCGATCTGGTTGAAGAGGGCGTCGAGCGCGTCCGCCCTGGTGTAGGGGGTGAAGGAGACCACCGAGAAATGCTTCAGCTCGTTCTCCTGCACCTGAAGCACCCGCTTCTGGTAGTCCTCCTGGGCCGGCATCAGCGAGCGCATCGACTTCAGGGTCGGGATGCCCCAGCCGCCGGAGGCGCGCGCCTTGGCCGGCTCCTCGCCGAAGAACCACTCGAAGACGCGCCAGGCGGCGTCCTTGTTCTTCGCCCCGCGCGGCATCCACAGGCCGGTGCCGCCCTGACAGGCGCTGATCCGCTCGCCGCCCTCGAAGACCGGGGCGGGCGCCAGGCGGGACACCTCCGCCAGCTTCTTGTCGGTGCCGATCATGCCGCCCAGCCAGTAGCCGTTGTTCGCCATGGCCAGCCGTCCGGCCTGGTAGGTGGGCCCGTCCCAGCCGTTGGGGTCGGGCTGGATGAGGCTCGGCCCGACCTTGGTCTTGCAGTAGTCGATGAACCAGGCCAGGGCCTTGCGGGCCTCGGGAGTGGTGAAGTCGACCCGGGAGAAGTCGTCGTTGAAGAGGCTGCCGCCGGCGGACGCCGTCATGGTTGTCAGGAGCGTCGACCGGGTCAGGCCCTGGTAGCTGCCGCCGAAGACGGTGGTCTGGCCGCTCTTGCGCTGCACGAGCCGCTTGGCGGTGTCGATCCACTCCTCGTACGTGACCGGCTCGGTCTCCGGCGGGTGGTCGACACCGCCCTTGTCGAAGGCCGCGGTGTTGTACCAGTACATGGAGTCCTGGGAGAAGTCCTTCGCCATGCCGTAGCGCGGGCCCTTGCCCTGGACTCGGCCGTCGTAGCGCCACAGGTCGTTGACGGGGTCCAGGTCGGCCGACTTGAGGACGCCGCTCCGGGCGAAGTAGGGGTCCAGCTCCTCGGCCACGTTCCGCGCCGCGAAGAACGGGGAGTCCACGGCGCCGACGCCGCGCACCAGGTCGGGCGGGTTGCCGCTGGTGAGCATCGCGATCAGCTTGGTGATGTCGTACTTGATCAGGACGATCTTGATGCCGAGGTCCTTCTTGGCCTGTTGCACCTGCTCCGGGAGGATGTCCCCGGAGTTGACCATCACGGTGACGGTCTCGCCCGCCCCGCTGACCCCGGTGGACACCTGGAGGGCGCAGCCGCTCAGTGCCGCCGCGCCGGCCGTGGCGCCTCCTGCGGACAGGGCGAGGAATCGGCGGCGGCTCAGGGAGGCACCGGCACGTGGGTGCATGAACGCACCACCTCTCACGTTGTTCGGCATGTCGACCATGGCTCGGAAGGTCGGCCGCGGGTCTGGTTCTGGGTTTTGGTCAGACAACCGGTTGTCGAGCAATGGGGCAGAGCTTCTTCCTGTCCGGAAACCGCGTCAAGACTCTGGGCGAACTTTCGAAAAGACTGGGTAACCTCGACGACATGAGCCCTGCACCGCCGTTCGCCAGATCGCCGGAGGGTGCGCGCAGGTCGGCTTGATCACCACCTCTCCATGAGGGATCTGGAAACCGGTTGCCAGGAGTGAGCCATACCCGTAGAAAATGGAGTAACCGATTTCGGGACGGGGCAGGGGGCGGGGGTCCCGGATACGGCCGGGCGCCGATGGCCCCGCGTGGCGGACTGCCGCGATCCTGCCGCCTCACCGTGCCCGGCATGCATCTACGCGGCAGAAACGACTCCGGAGGAACCCGCACCCCTCCGCTCCGTCCAACCGATTGACCCGCCGTTCTCAGCAGATCTACCGTAGAAGGCGGTTTCTGAAAATGTTTCCACCAGCGTGTCAGGAGAGTCATGCCCAGCCCGCACCCGCCGAGGGCCGTGTTCGCGATGGATCCGGTGCACCTCCCCCTGCTCTTCCCTCCGCCGCTGATGGCCCGGCTGAAGCAGGCGTCCGACATCGACCCCGCCCTCGTCGTGCAGGACCTCACCGACCCGAGGACGGCCGACGCCCTCGCCCGGGCCGAGGTTCTGATCACCGGCTGGGGCTGCCCTCACCTGGACGCCGACGCCCTCGTGGCCGCACCCGAGCTGCGCACCGTCCTGCACGCCGCGGGCTCGGTCCGTTCGCTGGTCGGTGACGCCCTGTGGAAGCACGGCGTCACCGTCTCCAGCGCGGTGACCGGCAACGCGCTGCCGGTCGCGGAGTACACGCTCGCCATGATCCTGCTCGCCGGGAAGGACACCTTCGCGCACCGCGAGCGCTTCCGCACCACGCACACCTACCCGACCAACGAGGAGACCGCCTCCACCGGCAACGTCGGCCGCCGGATCGGCGTCATCGGCGCCTCACGCGTGGGCAGACGGCTGCTGGAGTTGCTGCGGCCGTTCGACTTCACCCTGCTGCTGCACGACCCGTACGTCAGCCCCGCCGAGGCCGCCGAACTCGGGGCCGAGCTGCTGTCGTTGGAGGACCTCCTGCGGCACAGCGACATCGTCAGCCTGCACGCCCCCGACATCCCCGAGACCTACCGGATGCTCGACGGCGACCGGCTCGCCCTCATCCGGGACGGCGGCGTGCTGATCAACACCTCGCGCGGCGCCCTGGTCGACCCCGAGGCGCTCACCGACGAGCTGGTCTCCGGCCGACTGCACGCCATCCTCGACGTCACGGAACCTGAGCCGCTGCCCGCCGCATCCCCGCTGTACCGACTGCCCAACGTGTTCCTCACGCCGCACATCGCCGGGTCGCTCGGGAACGAGCTGGAGCGGCTGGGGCGGATTGTGGTGGAGGAGCTGGAGCGGGTGGTGGCGGGGGATGCGTTGGTGCATGAGGTGCGGGTGGGGGATTTGGGGCGGGTGGCTTGAGAGGGGTGCGCCTCTCCAGGTGTGCCTGGGGCGCTTTGGGCCGGGCACCTCAGAGCCTTGTAGGCGGCGCATTGGCAGCGGGGGCCCTGCAGGCGGCGGTGCGTTGACGGTGGGGAGCCTTGCGGGCGACGGTGCGTTGGCGCCGAGAAGCCTTGCAGGCGGCGTGCCGAATGTCTGGCTCGGTCGCCTCCGGGGGCGCTGAATGCCGGTGTCGAGAGACCGACCGTGCTCGGCGCTGCGCGCTTCCGGGCGCTTGTTCTCTCGACACTGGCGCGCCCCCTACGGCTCCCTCGCGGCCGGCGCGTCGGACCAGTGGGGGTTGGTGGGCCCTTGCCCGGCGTTGTCGCACGCTCACTGGGCCGGAGTAACAATGGGATACGGTTTCCGCACCGGCGTTGGGGAGGAGCCTAGACGTGGGTGTGGTGGGGCCGCAGACGGTGAAGGAGCCGCAAGGGTGAGTCAGCGCAAGGCGTCTGCCGACGTCGGTCGGGCCACCATCCGGGACGTGGCGGAGCGGGCGGGTGTCTCCGTCGCCAGCGTGTCGCGCGTCCTGTCCGGCAACTACCCGGTGTCGGAGGATCTGCGCCGCCGTGTGATGAAGGTCGTCCGGGATCTGGACTACGTGACCAACGCCCACGCGCGTTCGCTGGCCGGCGGCGGTACGCCCACGGTGGCCATCCTGATCGACAACATCACCGGCGCCGCGTTCGCCCACGTGGCCAAGGGAGTTGAGGGCGCCGCCACCCTGCGCGGCTGGCTCTCCCTGGTCGGCACCACCGGGAACGACCCCGAGCGGGAACTTGCCCTGGTCAACCTCATGCGCCAGCAGGGCGTCGCCGCGGTGGTGCTGCTCGGCGGTGCCTACGACCACGACGAGTACCAGCTGCGCATGGCCCGTTTCGCCCGCTCCCTCGACGCGGCCGGCTCCCACCTCGTCCTGGTCGGCCGACCGTCCCTGGAGGGCGACGTGCCGGCGACAACGGTCGACTACGACAACGAGGGCGGCGCCTACGCGATGGCGAGCCATCTGCTGTCGGCCGGTCACCGCAAGGTCCTCGTCCTGCCCGGCCACGCCGAACTCAGCACCGCCCGGGGACGGTTGAAGGGCGCCCAGCGCGCCTTCGAGGCGTACGGCGTGCCCTTCGACCCGGGCATGGTGCGGCACGGCCCGTACGACTACCAGCACGGGTACGGGGCCGTGGAGGAAAGCCTGCGGGAAGGGCTGGACTTCACGGCCGTGCTCGCCGGGACCGATGTGGTCGCCGCGGGCGCCATGCAGGCCCTGCGCGCGGCCGGGCTCAGGGTCCCCGAGGACGTGTCGATCGTCGGGTACGACGACATCCCGCTCGCCTCCCAGCTCACGCCCCAACTGACCACCGTGCACGTGCCGTACGAGGAGATGGGCCGCGTCGCGCTACGGGCGGTGGCCGATCGGCGCGAGGGCAACGCGAGCCGCGGCAAGGGCAGCGACGGCGACCATCTGGTGCTGGGCACGCATGTCGTCGTACGCAACTCCGTGCAGCCGCCTGTCCGGCGCGACTGACGGATCGGCTGACGGATCGACGACCGGTGCACGTCCGTCGGAAACAACGAAGCGGACGTTACGTAAGCGTTTTCCGAAGGCTTTGCCGGGTCGGGTTCGGGGCTTCGAAGTCGCTCTCAACCGCCGTCCCGGGCCGGGCCGTGGCCCCTTTGAGCTGGGCACATGTCCTCTTGTCCACGATCGCCCGGTGCGCGTCCGCGCATAACTTCCCGGACCAACCGGCGTAACAAAATTGCCGCACCCCTCTTGCTATGTGCCGAGGCGTCGGCCTACCGTCCCTGCAAACGCTTACTACAGCTTCCGCTTGGCCGACCCCCCGCAACCGCGAGCCGCCGGTTTCCGGCCGCCGTTCCTGGCCAGCCCCACCGAGCCGCCGCCGTTCTGCAAGAACGCCCTCATCCGAAGGATCACGGTCAGATGAACTTCACCATCCCCCGGAGAAGGTTCGCCTCCGCCGCCGTCGCGGGAATCGCCCTCACAGGTCTGCTCTCCGCCTGCGGCGGGTCCGGCTCCGGGGAGGACTCCTCGGGCTCCTCCGGTCCGGTCACCCTCGACTTCTGGGGCTGGGCCAACGGCCAGGAGGCCGTCGTCAAGGCGTTCAACGCCAGTCACAAGGACGTCCAGCTCAAGTACACCAAGGTCACCGACCAGCTGACCATGCAGAAGCAGCTGACCAACGCGGTCAAGGCGGGCAACGCGCCCTGCCTGGTGCAGAACACCGGCGAGTACGTGACGAGCTGGGTGTCCCAGGGCGCGCTCGCCGACATCACGGAGTACGTCGAGGGCGAGAAGGACAAGTTCAACCCCGGCTCCTGGACGACCGCGCAGGTGCAGGGCAAGTTCTACGGCGTCCCCACCAGCTCCTCGCCGAACTTCACGATCTACCGCACCGACCTCTTCGAGAAGTACGGCATCGAGCCGCCGGCGACCTGGGACGACTTCATCGCCGCGGGCAAGGAACTGAAGAAGCAGAACGTCAAGATCACCAACTACGCCGGTGAGGACCCGAGCACCCTGGAGGTGCTGGCCATGCAGGCCGGGGCGCACTGGTACTCGATCGACGGCGACGCCTGGAAGGTGGACTTCCAGGACGAGGGCACGCTCAAGGCCGCCAAGGTGATCCAGGAGGTCATCGACAACGACCTCAACTCCAAGCTGTCCTTCGCCGACTACGCGGCCGTGCAGCGCAATTACGACAACGGCGGCACCGCAACCCGGCAGATCTCCACCTGGCAGATGGCCGGCATGGTGCAGAACTTCACCAAGTCGTTCGGCGACTGGGCGCTCTCGCCGTGGCCGACGTTCAAGGGCGAGGCGGCCAAGACCCCGGCGGGCACCAACCTGACCGGCAGCGTGACGCTGGTGACCGAGGACTGCAAGAGCCGGCAGCAGGCCGCGGAGGCGGCTCTGTGGATGTCCACCGACACCACCGCGGTCAAGACGATGGCGAGCCCGGAGACCGGCAACGGCGTGATGCCGGCCCTGGCCGACAGTGACACGTACATCCCCGAGGCGATCTCCGAGAAGCTGCTCGGCAAGAACTACGAGCCCGCGCAGACGGTCGTCAAGGACAGCCTGGGCACCGTCACGACCGACTGGACCTTCGGCCCGAACTGGACCGCGATGTTCACGGAGATGCAGGCCGGCTGGGCCAAGGTCGTCAGCAAGGAGCAGAAGGTCACCGACCTGCTCGCGCACATGCAGGAGTGGACGGTCAACGATCTGAAGTCCCGCGGTATCAGCGTCAAGGGCTGAGGCACTTCCACATGATTCGCTCCCAGCGCTGGAAGGGTGCCGCGTTCACGGTGCCCTTCCAGCTCGGCTTCGTCTTCCTGTACCTGCTCCCCATCGGTTACGCCGTCTACCAGTCGCTCTATCGCGAGCAGCAGTCCGGGCTCGGGCTCGGCGGCGCCACCGAGGAGTTCGCCGGCTTCGACAACTACCGGCAGGGTCTGACCGACTCGGCGTTCATGGGATCCGTGCTGCGGGTGGTGCTGTTCGCCTGCATCCAGATCCCGGTGATGCTGCTGATCAGCCTGGCGCTGGCGCTGCTCCTGGACGCGGTCACCTCGAAGGTGGCCGGCCGGTTCCGGATTCTGCTGCTCGTGCCGTACATGATCCCCGGCGTGGTCGCGGCCATCGTCTGGATCAACCTCTACAGCCCCGAGGTCGGTCCGCTGACCCCGCTCGGCGAACTCTTCGGCTTCGACTGGAACTTCTTCGCCCCGTCGATGGTCTGGCCGGCCATCGGCAACCTGCTGACCTGGCACGGCATCGGCTACAACATGGTGATCATCTACTCGGCGCTCCAGGGCGTACCCCGTGAGCTGTTCGAGGCGGCGCGGCTCGACGGTGCCTCCGAGTGGCGGATCGCGCGCAGCATCAAGATCCCGTTCGTGCGGGGCGCGCTGGTCCTGACCGGCATGCTGTCGATCATCCAGATGCTGCAGATCTTCAACGAGCCCGCGCTGTTCCGGAACGTCACCCCGCAGACGGTCAGCGACACCTTCACCCCGATCATGATCATCTACAACCAGGCGTTCAACGCCGGCAACTACCACTACGCCGCGACGCTGTCGGTGCTGCTCGCCCTGATCCTCGGTGTCGCCTCCTTCCTCTTCTACAAGCTGACTTCGAGGGAGGTGGACTGATGGTGCTGACGGACAAGACCACGAAGGAGTCGGCGGCCCGTCCCGTCCGACGCCTTACCCGCCCGGACCCCGCTGCCCGCACCCGCGGCGGCCAGCGCTTCCTGCTCGTCGGCCTGATCCTGGCCAGCATGTACAGCCTGTTCCCGGTGTGGTGGCTGATCGTCGCCTCGACGAAGGACCGCACGGGCCTGTACCAGTCGAACGGCCTGTGGTTCTCGGGCTGGCACCTGTGGGACAACCTGGAGCAGCTGTTCACCTACGAGGACGGCATCTTCCTGCGCTGGACGGCCAACTCGTTCCTGTACGCGGGCCTCGGCTCACTCGGCGGCACGCTGCTCGCCCTGGCGACGGGCTACGGTCTGGCCCGCTTCGAGTTCCCCGGGCGCAATCTGGTGTTCGCGGCGGTGGTCGGCTCGTTCCTGATCCCGATCGCCCTGCTCACCCTGCCGCTGTATCTGCTGTTCTCGGAGATCGGGCTGGTCGACACGCCCTGGGCGATGCTGATCCCCTGCCTGATCAACCCCTTCAGCGTCTACCTGGCCAAGGTGTACACCGAAGCGACCATCCCCTACGAACTCCTCGAAGCCGCCCGCATCGACGGCGCCGGCGAGCTGCGGATCTTCTTCAGCATCGTGCTGCGCATGATGACGACGGGCGGGGTCACGGTGTTCCTGCTCGCCTTCGTGAACACCTGGAACGCCTTCTTCCTCCCTCTCACCGTGCTGCGCGGCGAGGAGAACTGGACCCTCAACCTGGGCCTGTACAACTGGTCCGGGAAACGCCTGGAGTCCGGCGTCGACCTGACCAGCCTGGTGCTGACCGGCGCGCTGCTGTCCATCGTCCCGATGGCGATCATGATGGTCGCGATGCGCCGCTACTGGCGGACCGGCGTCACCTTGGGAGCCCTCAAGTGACCCTGCTGCACAACCCGGTGATCCGCGGTTTCGCTCCCGACCCGTCACTTGTGCGCGTCGGTGACTGGTACTACGTGGCCACCAGTTCCTTCGAATGGTTCCCGACCATCCCCCTCCACCGCTCCCGGGACCTGGCGCACTGGCAGTACGCGGGCCATGTCCGGGGCGCGGTCCCCGGCGACTCCCTGGCCGGGGTGCCCGACTCGGGCGGCGTCTGGGCGCCGTCCCTGAGCTGGGACGGGGAGCGGTTCTGGATGACGTATGCGATCGTCCGGTCGGTCGGGACGCCGTACTTCGACCTGGACACCTACATCACCACGGCCGCGGAGATCGGCGGCGAGTGGACGGCTCCGCGCCGGGTGGCGAGCCATGGTTTCGATCCGGCGCTCTTCCATGACGAGGGGCGGCTGTGGCTGCTCAACCTGCAGAGTGACCATCGCCCCGGCGGCAGGCGTTTCGCGGGCATCGTCCTGACCGAGCTGGACCGGGACACCCTGGCGCCCGTCGGGGGCACGTATCTGCTGCTTCAGCACGAACGGCTGGTCGAGGGGCCGAAGTTGCTCAGGCGCGACGGCTGGTACTACCTCGTGCTCGCCGAGGGTGGCACCGGGTTCGAGCACGGGGTGCTGGTGGCGCGCAGCCGTTCCGTGACCGGACCGTACGAGGTCGACGACCGGCCGCTGCTGACGTCACGGGACGATCCGTCGCTGCCGTTGCAGAAGGCCGGACACGGCGAACTGGTTCAAACGCCGGGCGGAGACTGGGTGTTGAGCCATCTCGCCGCCCGTCCGCTGCGGACGCCGGACGGCCTGCGCTGTCCCCTCGGCCGCGAGACGGCGATCCAGCCGGTGACGTGGGACGCGAAGGGTGCGAAGGGCTGGCCGAGGCTGCGGCACGGGGGTCATCATCCGGCGGTCGAGGTCGACGTACCGACAGACCTGAATGAGCCTGAATCCTCCGTACCCGCACAGCCGGTCGATCCCCAAACCGACGCTGTCGACGAGCCGTTGGGCTGGCCCTGGAACTCTCCTCGTGGATACCCCGATCCGTCCTGGGCCGACACCGCCGTACGCCCCGGCTGGATCCGGCTGCGCGGACGGCACGGTCCCGAGTCGCGGTGGGCGCACAGCCTGCTGGCGCAGCGCATCACCGAGCACCGCGCGGAGGCCGAAGTCACGCTCGAAGCACGGCCGTCCAGCTTCACGCAGGGCGCCGGGCTGGTGCTCTGGTACGACGCCGAGGCCTATGTCGCCCTCGACCTGACGTGGGCGGAACCGGAGGGTGAGGGGCAGCACGGCCAGCAGTGGCGGAACGCGGGCCGGACCGTACTGCGTCTGGTGGAGCGGGACGAGGAGGGGACCGAGCAGAAAGCCGTTGCCGACGCGACGACGCCCGTCACCCTGGGAGTGACCGTCGAGGGAGCCGAGGCCCGCTTCTGGTACGCACGCGAGGGTGACGGCAATCCGACGCGGGACGGTGACCGTATTCCGATCGGTTCGCCGCTGGACGTCGGCAAGCTCTCCGACGACCACGGTACGCGGCTGCGTTTCACCGGCGTGATGGCCGGGATCCACGCGTGGGACCTCGTCGACGCGGAGTTCACCGCCGACTTCACGGGATTCCGACTGGCCTGCGCGCCCCACCGACCGGCCGGCCCGCCCGACTGACCGCCGCCCTCCGTTCGAAGTTTCGAAAGCCCATGCCCTCGGATCCCGCCGAACTCCGACCTCTTCCCGCCGAACTGTGGCGAACCTAGGGTAGGAAGCGCTTACTGTTTCGCGCTGACTGTTTTCTGCGCTGGCCGAAACTTTCATGGCCCTCGGGCGGGCCGGAGAGGTGGATCCCGATGGGCCGTACAGGGAGTGCGAGCGTGGCGGCCGGGCCGACGCTGGCCGTCGTCGCCCGGGAGGCGGGCGTGTCCGTGCCGACCGCTTCCAAGGTCGTCAACGGGCGGGAGGACGTGGCACCCGAGACCCGCCGCCGGGTCACCGAGGCGCTGGACCGGCTCGGTTATGTGCGCAGACCGAGGTTCGACACGGCGAGGGTGTCCGGGATGGTCGACCTGGTGCTGCACTCGCTGGAGAGTTCCTGGTCGGGTGCGGTGCTGCACGGGGTGGAGGCGGCGGCCCACGACGCCGGTCTGGAGGTGGTCGTGTCGGCCGGTCCGAACCGGACGCGGGGCGGCCGTCCGGAGCGCGGCTGGCTGGACAAGCTCACCGCACGGGGTTCGTCGGGCGTGCTGTTCAACCTGGCCGAGCTGACGCCGTCCCAGCACGCGTGGCTGGACCAGCACCGCATCCCGTATGTGCTGATCGACCCGGTCCTCGATCCGCCGCCAGGCGTGGTGTCGGTGGGCGCGGCGAACTGGCACGGCGGGGTGACGGCGACCGAGCATCTGCTGTCTCTGGGCCACGAGCGCATCGCCGTGGTCGCCGGCAGCCGGCACACGATGTGCAGCAGCGCGCGGATCGCCGGCTATCGCTCGGCGCTCGTGACGGCGGGGATACGGCAGCGGCCCGAGTACGTCCGGCACGCCGGCTTCGACCAGAGCGCCGCCCGCCGCCGCACGCTGGAACTCCTCGACCTGCCCGAGCCGCCCACCGCGGTCTTCGTGTGCTCGGACCGGATGGCCCTGGGCGTCTACGAGGCCCTGGCCGAGCGGGGGTTGAAGGTGCCGTACGACCTGAGCGTCGTCGGTTTCGACGACCTGCCCGAGGCCCGCTGGACCACGCCGGCCCTCACCACGGTTCGCCAGCCGCTGTCGGAGATGGCGGCGACCGCCCTGCGGCTACTGGTCCGCATGATGGAGGGCGACCAGCCGGAGAGCACCCGCACCGAGTTGTCCACGCGGCTGGTGCAGCGGGCGAGCACGGCCCCCGTCCGGTGAGCGCGGTTCGCCCTCCTCAAGTCGGCCAACCATCACGGCTGTTGCATCGGAACGGCTCCTGCGCACACTCGCCGACCGCGACAAATGCGTGGATGACAGATGACTGGCAGCAACGAATCGACGCCCTCCAGGAGGAGCTGGTCCGTCGTGACGATCCCGCCGCCTGGGTGCGGGAGGCCGACGCGATGGAGGCCACTGTGCGGTATCCCCGCATCGCCCTGCGCGGACCGGTGTTCGGGATCGCGGCACAGGACCCGGCCGTGGGGCTCCGGTGGCGGGTGGTGAAGCCCGTGGTGGACGGGATGCCGCAGGTGGCGCGGGACGGGCTGCAGTCGCATCTGTTCTTCACCGCGAAGGACGACACCGACGATCCTGCCGTACGGCGTGAACTGCTGGCGGCGGTGGAGGTGTTGGAGCGGGAGCCGGCGGACGAGGTGACGGCCTGCGGGGTGCGGTACCGGGCGGTGCGCGGGGACGAGTTCGCGCGGATGGGGGACGACGGTCTGGAGCCGCCCCGGCCCACCGACCGGGAGCCGGTGGAGCGGTCCTGGGATCGGCCGACCCGCCACTCGCCCCTGGACGTGGAGTTCGTACTCGATCCCGAGCACCTGGACGGGCCGTCCGCGGGCGCGCTGACGCTGGGGCTGCGGGACTTCGCGGGACGTCGACGAGTACGGCCCGATGAAGATGCACCCGACGATGGATCCTGCGGACGGCAGCCTCAGCCATGAGTGACCTGCGCGATGCCGCTCCGCGGGGAGCGCGCGATGTGTCGTCGATCGTCTGCGGCGCCGTCGTAGCTGGTCGCGCAGTTCCCCGCGCCCCTTCGGGGCGCTGCCGAACCGGCCGTCCTGCCTTAGTCTCGGCGCGATGAACACCATTCCCGCACGGTTGGACCACCTCGTCCTCGCGACGCCCGATCTGGTGGTGACGGTCGCCGAGTTCGCCCGGCGCACCGGTGTGGCTCCCGCCGCCGGCGGTGCCCATGTCGGGCTCGGCACTCGGAACCATCTGGTGGCGCTGGGCGGCAGGGCCTATCTGGAGATCGTCGGCCCCGACCCGGAGCAGGCCGGGCACGCGGGGCCGCGCCCGTTCGGCGTGGATGTGCTGTCCGTCCCGCGCACGGTGACGTGGGCGATCAGCCCGCCCGACCTGGACGCCGCGGTCGCCGCGGCTCGCGCGCAGGGTTACGACCCCGGTCCCGTACGGCCGATGAGCCGCCGCAGACCCGACGGCACCCTGCTGCGGTGGCGGCTGACCGACGGGGACGGTGCGCACCCCTCCGGTGTGGTGCCGTTCCTCATCGACTGGGGCGACTCGGTGCATCCGTCCGCGACGGGCCTGCCGGTCACACCGCTGCTCGCCCTCTCGGCATCGGTCCCCGACCCCGACGAGATCCGTCCGCTGTTGTCCGCCGTGGGTGCGGAGATCCCTCTCACAGTGGGTTCAGCAAGGATTTCCTTCACCGTGGACACACCGCGTGGGCCGGTGACCTTCGACTGACCGCGGCCATGTCCTGTCCGATGTCCTGTCCGATTCCTTCAAGACCCACCGCCGCGGCGCTGCCTACGGTGGCCGCATGACTCCACGATTCGATGCGATCGGCCTGATCGTCGCCGACATGGCCGCCTCTGTCGCCTTCTACCGCCGAGTCGGCTTCGCCTTCCCCGAGGGCGCCGAGAACGAACCGCACGCCGAGGCCCAACTGCCCGGCGGACTGCGGCTGATGCTGGACACCGAGGAGATGATCCGGTCCTTCGTCGCCGGGTGGCAGCCGCCGGCCGGTGGCGGCCGCCATTCGCTGGCACTGCTCTGCGACAGCCCGAGTGAGGTGGACCGGGTGTACGAGGACCTGGTCGGCGCCGGTTACCAGGGCGGACACAAGCCGTGGGACGCCGAATGGGGGCAGCGGTACGCGGTGGTGCACGACCCGGACGGACACGGGGTCGACCTGTTCGCCCCGCTATCGTCCCAGTAGCTCCGTGAGCGGCATGCCCGCCAACTCCCGTACGTCCCGGGCGAGATGTGCCTGGTCGGCGAAGCCCGCCCGGACCGCTGTCTCGGCGAGGGGCAGGCCGTCGCGGGCCAGCGCCAGGGCGCGCTGCAGGCGCAGGACCCGGGCCAGCGTCTTGGGGCCGTAGCCGAAGGCGGTCAGACAGCGGCGGTGCAACTGGCGGGCGCCGAGCCCGAGTTCGTCCGCGGTGGCGGCGACCGGACGGCCCGTGTCGAGCGCCGTGACGACGCGCAGCAGCAGCGGGTCGGGCGGCTCGGTGTCGGCGGCCCGCTGCAACGCCACGTCCTCCAGCCCCTTCATGGGGTCCGGGGCCGCGTCGATACGGCCGCGCAGGCGCCGTACTTCCGTGGCGGGCCACAGGTCGGTCAACTCGACGCGCCGGTCGCGCAGTTCGTGTGCGGGCACGCCGAGGAACGCGGGCGCGGTGCCGGGATAGAAGCGGACGCCCGCCCACTGCCGCGGGCCGCCCTCGGGAACGTACGCCTGGGTGTCGGGTCCCGCGACGAGCAGCCGGCCGTCGTTCCACAGCAGGTCCATGCAGCCGTCAGGCAGCACAGGCCGGACGACGGAGTCCTCGATGGTGCGGCGCCAGACGACCGCGCCCGGCAGCCTGGACGCCCGCTCGGTGTACACGTACGAAAGGCTACGACGCCACCCGCGGCAAGGCACGCGCGTCGTCCTACCCCACCCGCGTCCGGTGCTCCTGCGGACTGATGCCGTACACCCTCTTGAAGGCGCTGGACAGGGCGAACGCGCTGCCGTAGCCGACGTGGCGGGCAATGGCGGCGATGGTGTCGTCGGTGGTGTGGAGGCGGTCGGCGGCGAGGGCGAGGCGCCAGCCGGTGAGGTAGGACATCGGGGGCTCGCCCACGAGGTCGGTGAAGCGGCGGGCGAGGGCGGCCCGGGAGACGCCGGCCTTGGCGGCGAGGGAGGCGACCGTCCAGGGGTGGGCCGGGTCGTCCTGGACGAGACGCAGGACGCGGCCGACGACGGGGTCGGCCAGGGCCCGGTACCAGGCGGGGGCCTCCGCGTCGGGGCGGGCGAACCAGGCCCGCAGCGCGGCGATGACCAGCAGGTCGAGAAGCCGGTCCAGGACGACTTCCTGGCCGGGTTCGTCGCGGACGATCTCCTCCATGAGCAGCGGGGTGAGCGGGCACTGCCACACGTCGGAGGTGAGGGTGATCAGCGGCGGCAGCGCGTCCAGCAGCCGGCCGCTGATCTCGCCCTGCATCGGGTAGGTGCCGATCAGCATCACCGCGGAGCCGTCGAGCCGGTCGCCCCAGGTGCGGACGCCGAGGTCCATGGAGCCGTTCAGGGAGCGGCCGTCGGGGTAGCGGCACTCCTGGCCCGGCAGGATGAGGGCCTGCGGGGCGGTGCCGGGGTCGTCGGCGCAGGTGTACGGGTCCGGGCCGCGGGCGATCGCCAGGTCGCCGGGCGTCAGCCGCAGACGCTCCCCCGTGTCCGGCAGGATCCAGGCGGCGCCGCGGACCATCAGCATCACCGTGAGCGGGGCGCGGTCCTCGATGCGAATCGCCCACGGCGGCTCGAAGCACGCACGGATCATGAAGGCGCCACGCGCGCGTGGACCCTCGAGAAGGCCTGCGAGAGCGTCCATGGGGCCAGCGTAGACGCGCTCGTATGGGAATGAGCCGTTCAGCCATGGGCTGTTGGGGCGCGCGGCCGTTGACTGGAGGCATGACGGAGAACACGCAGAACATGACGGTTGTGGTGACGGGCGCCTCCGGGCGGACCGGCAGCCGGGTCGCCGACTCCCTGCGGGGCGCCGGCCTGACCGTGCGCGCGGCCTCGCGTGCCCGCGGTTTCGACTGGGAGGACCCGACGACGTGGGCGGACACCCTGCGCGACGCCGACGCGGCGTATCTGATGTACCCGTCCGACGTCGGCTCCCCGGCGGCGGCCGAGGGCATCGGCGCGCTCGCCCGGGAGGCGGTGGGGCTCGGCGTACGGCACCTGGTGCTGCTGTCGGCGCGCGGCGAGGAGCAGGCACGGGCGGCCGAGGAGGCGCTGACGTCGTCCGGGGCGGACTGGACGATCGTGCGGTGCACGTGGTTCGCGCAGAACTTCAGCGAGGGGCTGCTCGCGGAGGGGCTGGTGCAGACGGGCGAGCTGGTGTTCCCGGCCGGTGAGGTGCCCGAGCCGTTCCTGGACGTGCGGGACATCGGGGACGTGGTCGCGGCCGTGCTGACGTCCGGGGAGCGGTATGTGGGGCGGACGCTGGAGCTGACGGGGCCGCGGCTGCTGAGCTTCCGGGAGGCGGTGGCGGAGATCGCCGCGGCCACCGGGATCGAGCTGAGGTACACGCCGGTGCCGGCGCGGGCGTACGGGGAGATCCTGACCGGCTTCGGCGTCCCGGCCGAGGAGGCGGACTTCCTGGTGGAGGTCTTCGAAGGGCTGCTGGACGGGCGCAACGCCCACGTCACGGACGGGGTGCGGCAGGTGCTGGGGCGGGAGGCGCGGGACTTCTCGGAGTTCGTACGGGAATCAGCGGCGGCCGGGGCCTGGAAACGCTGACCGGCGCCGAGCGGACCTCACTGCCCCTCCGGCGTCCCCGCTTCCTCCCCCTTCGGCACGCTCTTCGCATGGGTGCGCAGGCGTGAGGTCACGTCCTCCGGGGGGAGGAAGCGGGACCAGCGTTCGGGGAACTCGGACGGCATGTCCGGGTCGTCGGGGTCGGTGTCGCCGCGGTGGGCGGCGGCGCGGGCGACGTACTCGGCGACCTGGGCCTCGCGCATCCGCTCGTTGGCGGCGCGGGCCGCGGCGGTGGCGGCGGCCGGCCAGACCCGGTCGATGGCGGCGTTGACGGCGGCGCCGACGAGGACGGCGAAGGCGGACACACCGATCCACAGCATGACGGCCACGGCTGCGGCCAGCGAGCCGTAGATGGTGGCGCCCTCGACCGTGTTGGTCAGGTAGATCCGCAGCAGGAAGCTGCCCAGGACCCACATCCCCAGGGCCACCAGGGCACCCGGCACATCCTCGATCCACGGCGAGCGCACCGGCACGGACACGTGGTACAGCGTCGTCAGGAACGCGATGGACAGCACCATGACGACAGGCCAGTACAGCACCTGCACAAGGGTCTCCGACCACGGCAGGACGTTCAGCACCGCGTCCGGGCCCGCCACCATCAGCGGCAGCGCGACCGAGCCGATCACCAGGGCCACCAGGAAGAGCACGAAGGCGACCAGTCGTGTCTTGACGATGCCGCGGACGCCGTCGAGGCCGTACATCACGGTGATCGTGTCTATGAAAACGTTGACCGCACGCGATCCCGACCACAGCGCGAACAGGAAGCCGATGGAGATGACGTCGGGACGGCCGCCCTTCATCACGTCGTCCAGGATCGGCTGGGCGATCTGCGAGACCCCCTTGTCCGACAGGACCGTGCGGGAGGCCTCCAGGAGGTTCGTCTCCAGGCTGCTGATGGTGTCGGTGCCGGTCCAGTCGTCGACGTAGCCGAGCAGTCCGATCATGCTCAGCAGCAGCGGGGGGACGGACAGCAGCGTGAAGAACGCCGCCTCCGCCGCGAGACCCAGGATCCGGTACTCGATGCACGAGTTGACGGTGTCCTTGAGCAACAGCCAGGCGGTCCGGCGCTTGGAGACGTTCCGGTAGAGGGCACGAGCCCGGTGGAGACGGCCTGAGGAGGGCGTCTCGGGGGAATCACTTGCTGGCTGCACGAACTAAAGGTATCCGCCGCGAGAGGCTCGGCTCACCCCCTGGTGGCGCGGCCCGGTCACCGCGTCCGTCCCCTGTGGGGCGCGGCGTGCCAGTGTGGTGACCCTCGCCGTACCGAGGGGTAGGTTCGCAGACATGTCCGGCAATACCCATACCGTGACCAACCAGCCCCCTCCGCTGGTCGGATACGACGTCTACAGCTCCGACAAGGCCCTGACCGAGGCCGTCGAACGGCACCTCGACCCCGTCCTCCTCGACGAGGTCCGCGGCGAGCTGGCGGCGCTCGGCCGCACCTCCGGCTCGGCGCAGGTGCAGGAGTGGGGCGTCCAGGCGAACGAGTATCCGCCCCGGCTGCGCACCCACGATCGCTACGGCCGTCGGATCGACGAGGTCGACTTCCATCCGGCCTGGCACCGGCTGCTCGGCAAGGGCGTCTCGGCGGGCCTGACCGCGGCCTGGGGCCGGCCCGGCGGACATCTGCGGCGGGCGGCGGCGTTCCTGGTGTGGACGCAGGTCGACGCGGGCAACTGCTGCCCGCTGTCGATGACGCACGCGGCGGTGCCCGCGCTGCGCACCGACCCGGCGCTGGCCGCCGAGTGGGAGCCGCGGCTGACGTCCATGATCTACGACCGTGAGCTGCGCCCGGCCCCGTTGAAGGCCGGGGCGCTGTTCGGGATGGGCATGACGGAGAAGCAGGGCGGCAGCGACGTACGCGCGAACTCGACGTCCGCCGTGCCGCTGGCCGAGGACGGGACCTATGCGCTGACCGGGCACAAGTGGTTCTGCTCGGCACCGATGTCCGACGGGTTTCTGGTGCTGGCGCAGGCTCCGGAGGGCCTGACCTGCTTTCTCGTCCCACGTGTGCTGGAGGACGGCACCCGCAATGTGTTTCTCCTCCAGCGGCTCAAGGACAAGCTGGGCAACCGGTCGAACGCCTCCAGCGAGGTCGAGTTCGACGGGACCTGGGCACGCCGGGTCGGCGACGAGGGGCGCGGAGTGCGCACCATCATCGACATGGTGGCCGCGACCCGGCTCGACTGCGTCCTTGGCTCGGCGGGCCTGATGCGGCAGGCCGTCGCACAGGCGGTGCATCACTGCACCCACCGCGAGGCGTTCGGCGGGAAACTCCTCGACAAGCCGCTCATGCGCAACGTACTGGCCGATCTGGCACTGGAGTCGGAGGCGGCGACCACCCTCGCACTCCGGCTCGCGGCCGCCTATGACGACGGGGGCGAACAGGAGCAGGCGCTGCTGCGGTTGGCGGTGCCGGCCGCCAAGTACTGGGTGACGAAACGCTGTACGCCGGTGACGGTGGAGGCCGCCGAGTGTCTGGGCGGAAACGGTTACGTCGAGGAATCCGGCCTGCCGAGGCTGGTACGCGAGTCACCGCTCAACTCGATCTGGGAGGGCGCCGGCAACGTCCAGGCCCTCGACGTAGTGCGGGCGCTACGCCGGGAACCCCATGCCCTGAACGCCTACCTCCAGGAGGTCGGCCAGGCCCGCGGCGCCGACCACCGCCTGGACGCAGCGATCAAGGACCTCCTCACCGACCTCGCCGACATGGCCGGCATCGAAGCAAGAGCCCGCCGCCTAACCGAGCGACTCGCCCTGGTCCTCCAGGGCTCCCTACTGGTCCGCTACGCCCCACCAGAGGTCGCGGACGCCTTCTGCGCCTCACGACTGGGCACAGACGGCGGAGCAGCGTTCGGCACCCTTCCGCCCACCCTGGACCTGACGTCGGTGGTGGATCGGTCCAGGCCGCAGGCCTGACCGAAGGGGCGCGGGGAACTGCGCGACCAGCCACAACGAATCGTAAGACGCCAACGCAACAGCACACCGCAGCCCCTGTCGCGATGCGGCCCAACCGCCGGAGGCGGGGGTGGTGCTGCGCCGACACGGCACCACCCCCGCCATTGGCCCATGCGAGGCCACGAACGCCGCCCGAGAGCGACGCTGCTCAAGTTTCAGCCAGGCCGCGCGCGGACCACCAGGGTTGCAAGGGGTTGCAACTTGTTGGCGTCTGTGTGCGGAGGGTGTCCCTCCGCTCGCCGCGAACGGCACTATAAGACGAACATTCAACAAGGGACGCCGATGAACCTGACCCAACTCGCCGCCGTCGACGCGGCGCAGGCGGCGCGGGTACTCAGCGAGGTCCGGGACGCGACCCTCGCCGGACAACGCACCCGCCTGCCCCCGCGCCCGGTGATCGGGGAGTCGTGGGGACGCATGCTGCGCAGCGGTGTCGACCCCGAGCACGACTTCAGGTCCGGGCTGCTGAACACCGAGGAGATCCAGCGGCGCCGGGAGGACTCGCCGCTCAGACATGTGCTGCCGGTGCTGCGGGAAGGGCTGCTGTCGGTCGCGGACGTCGCGCACCACATCATGGTGATCGCGGACCCGGAGGGCCGGGTGCTGTGGCGCGAGGGGTGCTCGCCGGTGCTGCGCAAGGCCGACGGGCTCGGCCTGGAACTCGGTGCCGACTGGCGCGAGGACGTCGTCGGCACCAACGGCGTGGGAACACCGGCTGTGGTGCGCCGGCCCGTACAGGTCTTCGCCGCGGAGCACTTCGTACGGTCGCACGCCTCCTGGACGTGTACGGGCGCGCCGATCACCGACCCCAGGAACGGCCGTCCGATCGGTGTCGTCGACGTCAGCGGCCCCCTGGAGACCATGCACCCGGCCACGCTCGCCTGGGTCGACTCGGTGGCCAAGCTCGCCGAGGCCAAGCTCCGCGAACTGCACCTCGTGTCGCTGGAGCGGCTGCGCGCGGTCGGGGCGCCGGCGCTGGCCCGGATCACCGGCCGGGCCCTGGTGGTGGACCGGGACGGCTGGACGGCGGCGGTGACCGGGATGCCGTACACGGACCGGATCGCGCTGCCCAAGTCCCTGTCGCCGGGCCGCCGGTGGATGCCCGCGCTGGGCTTCTGCTCGGTGGAGCCGCTGGCCGAGGGCTGGCTGGTGCGGGCCGACGACGAGCCGGTGGCACACGGCGGCGCACGGATCGCGCTGGATCTGACGCAGCCGCGCCGCTGGTCGGTGACGGTGTCGGCGGCGGGCGGCGTGGGCTCCTGGACCCATGAACTGAGCCCCCGGCACGCCGAGTTGCTCTATCTGCTGGCCCTGCACCGCACCGGCCGCAGCGCGGCAGGGCTGGCCGAGGACCTGTTCGGCGATCCGGGCCGCACGGTGACGGTACGCGCCGAGATGTCGCGGGTACGCCGCTATCTCGGCGGATTCCTGGAGCACCGCCCCTACCGCTTCCGCGAGGACGCCGAAGTCGACATCGTGCTGCCGGACGACCCGGACGCGGTGCTGCCGCACTCCACGGCTCCGGCGGTGGCCAGGGGACGGAAGTAGATTCATGTGCCCTGAGGGGTACAAGAGGTGGCATCTTCCGCATAATTGCAGGGTCTTCGTCATGGACCGCCACGTACTGCCGTAGCATCCCTGTACGGGCCACACCCCACCTGCTCCTCGGTCAACGCACGGACCACAAGGCGCAGTTGGCTCGCGTCTGGAGGTTGGATGATGAGTCGCGGCCGACACCGCCGACGCAAGCGGGGCAGGGCGCTGCGCGCTGCCCTGGCCGGAACCGCCCTCGCGCTGACCGCTGCCGCCACCATTGTCAGCGCCTCGCAGGCCAACGTCGGCAAGGAAACCGGAGCGCTGAAGCCACTCGCCTCCGCCGCGGACACCGACCCGCTCCGGCTCCAGGAAGACCTGGTGCCCGAGCGCACGCTCGACCGGCTCGCCGGCCAGATGGGCAAGCCCGTCGGTGTCGGAGCCGTCCTCGACAGCGCCGACCACACCCTGCGCACCGCCTCGGGCTGCACGACCGCCGAGCGCACGGCACTGCCCGTCGAACCGGCGGCCACGCGCGCGTACTGCTGGGACGAGGCCGACACCCTGGGCTGGCAGCCCGGTGCGGTCACCTCCTCCGGGGACGCCGACGACGACGGCTGGTGGGGCGGGAACCGGGCGATCCTCTCCGGCTGGAGCGGGTCCGACGCCTCCGGCGCGAGCGCGGCCGGCGCACAGGGCCTCGCCCGGGTCGCCTTCGTCGACGCGAACGACCTGGGCCGGCTCAGCTACACCTGGGCGCTGCTCGCCGTGCCGGTCGACGGCGGACGGGACTACCGCGCCCTCGGCTCGCGGCTGTCCGGCATGGTCTGGTACCAGGACAAGCTGCTGATCACCGCGGACGGCGGGGACGGCACCGCGCTGTACGTGTACGACATGGACCGCGTCCAGCGCACCACCGTCACCAGCGCCGCGGTCGGCCGGGTGCGTGGCGGCTGGTCGGCGCACGGCAACCGGTGGGTGCTGCCCGCCGTCGCCTCGTACCGCCTGACCGGCGGGGCCTGCGACCCGGACACGGACACCGGCGTCCCCTGCCTCGGCGGCATCTCCCTCGACCGCAGCTCCACGCCCGACAGCCTGGCCGTCAGCGAACGGGCCGGCGCGGACGGCGACCGGCCCACCCGGCTGTGGCGCTACTCCTTCAGCACCGACCCCGAGCGCACCGGGCTGCTCGCCACCGACCCGGCCGGGCGCGTACCCGCGGACGAGGCGTACCGGACGAAGACGGCCGGCATAGGGGGCGTCCTCTCCCACCAGGAGCCCGGTGCCGCCCGCGCCGACTGGTATCTGGCCGGTACGGGAGCCGGGCGCGGCACGCTGTGGCGGCAGAACGGCGAAGACGCCCGGGCCACGGAGTGCGGGGCCGACGAGACGCACCGCTGCTGGAGCGCGCACACCTTGTCCCTCTCCTACTGGGAGGCGCTCGGCGAGGTCTGGTCACAGTCGGGCCGGGTGCTGTTCGCACTGCCGCTGGCGTCGGTGGACAGGTCGCTCGGCTGAGGCGCCCCAGCTGAGGCGCGCCAACGGAACTGCGCGACCAGCCACAACGGACCCGCAGCCGATCGACAGATCCGCCACCCGGATGATTCCCTGACCGACATGCCCAACATCGCCGTGACCACCTGGTCCCTGGAACAGACCGCACCCACCGACCTCCTGCCGGCCCAAGCCCCGCAGGGCGACGTGAAGGTCGTCCGCGCCGACGTGCCCTCCCCCGAGTTCAGCCGCTTCCTGTACGCGTCCGTCGGCGGGGACATCCGCTGGATCGACCGGCTCGGCTGGACGTACGCGCAGTGGCAGGAGCACCTGGACCGGCCGGGTGTGGAGACGTGGGTCGCATACGACCGGGGCACGCCCGCGGGCTATGTGGAGCTGAGCCCGCAGGACGACGGGGTCGTGGAGATCGAGTACTTCGGCCTGATCCCGGCCTTCCGCGGGCGGCGGATCGGCGGGTATCTGCTGTCGTACGGCACCGCCCGCGCGTGGGATCTCGCGGACCGGTGGCCGGGGCGGGCGCCGACGAAGCGGGTGTGGCTGCACACCTGCAGCAAGGACGGCGAGTTCGCGATGGACAACTACCAGCGCCGGGGCTTCAAGCTCTTCGACACCAAGGTCGAGGAGGAGCCGGAGGTGGCCGCGCCGGGCCCCTGGCCTGGGGCGCACCCCGCCCGAGGCCTTGGCTGAGGCCTGCGGCGTACCCTGTCTGACCTGGGCAGACACCGGCCGTTTCGGGCCATGTGACCGACGACACCCTTGTCCCACGATACGGGACAAGGGTGTCCGCATGATGGACGAAGCTGGACTGTGTCCAGATCGCCGTGACACGCTTCCGTCATGTCTGGAACTGGAATTGCCTTGGTGAGTCGGCGGCACGTCGACCTCGGCCGCATGTCCAGCGCCATCTGTCCGGCCCGCTGAGAGCCCAGCCGCGCCGACATCCCCCAGTTCCGTCTGATTTCCCGCGCAATGTCGCGCACGTATGCCCATGCGCCGTATGCGCGCAGGTCAGAGCCGCTTCCCGCCTGTCCCGAAGGACTTACCACCATGGCCGCCACCCCGCAGAAGCCTGCCGCCGCGACTCCCCGCCGCAAGGTGAGCCGTCACCGCGGTGAGGGCCAGTGGGCCGCGGGGCACTTCACCCCGCTCAACGGCAACGAGCAGTTCAAGAAGGACGACGACGGTCTCAATGTGCGGACACGCATTGAGACGATCTACTCCAAGCGGGGCTTCGACTCGATCGACCCCAACGACCTGCGCGGCCGGATGCGCTGGTGGGGCCTGTACACCCAGCGCAAGCCCGGGATCGACGGCGGCAAGACCGCGATCCTGGAGCCGGAGGAGCTGGACGACGAGTACTTCATGCTGCGCGTCCGCATCGACGGCGGCCGGCTCACCACCGAGCAGCTGCGGGTGGTCGGTGAGATCTCGCAGGAGTTCGCGCGGGGCACCGCCGACATCACCGACCGGCAGAACGTCCAGTACCACTGGATCCGGATCGAGGACGTGCCGGAGATCTGGGAGCGGCTGGAAGCGGTCGGCCTGTCCACCACCGAGGCCTGCGGTGACACGCCCCGAGTGATCCTCGGCTCGCCCGTCGCCGGTATCGCCGCGGACGAGATCATCGACGGCACCCCGGCGATCGAGGAGATCCACCGCCGGATCGTCGGCAACAAGGACTTCTCGAACCTGCCCCGCAAGTTCAAGTCCGCGGTCTCCGGCTCGCCGCTCCTCGACGTGGCGCACGAGATCAACGACGTCGCCTTCGTCGGCGTCAACCACCCCGAGCACGGCCCCGGCTTCGACGTCTGGGTCGGCGGAGGGCTGTCCACCAACCCGAAGATCGGCCAGCGCCTCGGCGCCTGGGTCCCGCTCGACGAGGTCCCGGACATCTACGAGGGCGTCGTCTCGATCTTCCGCGACTACGGCTACCGGCGGCTGCGCACCCGCGCCCGGCTGAAGTTCCTGCTCGCCGACTGGGGCGTGGAGAAGTTCCGCCAGGTCCTGGAGGACGAGTACCTGAAGCGCAAGCTCATCGACGGCCCGGCGCCCGCACAGCCCGTCGCGCGCTGGCGCGACCACGTCGGTGTGCACCAGCAGAAGGACGGCCGTTTCTACGTCGGTTTCGCGCCGCGCGTGGGCCGCGTGGACGGCACCACGCTGACGAAGATCGCCGAGCTGGCCGAGGCGCACGGCTCGGGCCGGGTGCGGACCACCGCCGAGCAGAAGATGATCGTCCTCGATGTCGCCGAGGAGCAGGTCGAGTCGCTGGTCGAGGGCCTGGAGGCGCTGGACCTCACGGTGAAGCCCTCGCCGTTCCGGCGCGGCACCATGGCCTGCACCGGCATCGAGTACTGCAAGCTCGCCATCGTCGAGACCAAGGCGCGCGGCTCCGCGCTGATCGACGAACTGGAGCGCCGTATCCCGGACTTCGACGAGCCGATCACCATCAACATCAACGGCTGCCCGAACGCCTGCGCCCGTATCCAGGTGGCGGACATCGGTCTCAAGGGGCAGCTGGTCCTCAACGACCAGGGCGAGCAGGTCGAGGGCTTCCAGGTGCACCTGGGCGGCGCGCTCGGTCTGGAGGCCGGCTTCGGCCGCAAGGTGCGCGGTCTGAAGGTGACGTCGGACGAGCTGCCGGACTACGTGGAGCGCGTGCTCAAGCGTTTCGAGGCCGAGCGCGAGGAGGGCGAGCGGTTCGCCGCCTGGGCCTCGCGGGCCAGTGAGGAGTCCCTCTCATGAGCGAGCGCGCGGCCCCCTTCTACTGCCCCTACTGCGGTGACGAGGACCTCCGTCCTTCCGAGCAGGGCCACGGCGCGTGGGAATGCGCGGCGTGCAACCGCGCATTCCAGTTGAAGTTCCTCGGGCTGCTCGCCCGGGGGCTTCGACCGAACGACGTAGGGGGAGAGCAGATATGAACACCGTTCAGGAAGAGCGCACGACCGACGATCTCAAGGCGCTCGCCGAGCAGGCGGGCCGTGACCTGGAGGACGCCTCGGCGCTGGAGATTCTCCAGTGGGCCGCCCGCACCTTCGGTAACCGTTTCTGCGTTACCTCTTCCATGGAGGACGCGGTCGTCGCGCACCTCGCCTCCCGTGCTGTGCCCGGTGTTGACGTGGTGTTCCTCGACACCGGCTATCACTTCCCGGAGACGATCGGGACCAGGGACGCGGTGGAGGCGGTGATGGACGTCAACGTCATCACCCTGACCCCGCGTCAGACGGTCGCCGAGCAGGACGCGGAGTACGGTCCGAAGCTGCATGACCGCGACCCCGACCTGTGCTGCAAGCTGCGCAAGGTCCAGCCGCTGGAGGAAGGCCTCAAGGACTACGCGGCCTGGGCGACCGGACTGCGCCGCGACGAGTCCGAGAGCCGGGCCAACACTCCGGTCGTCGGCTGGGACGACAGGCGCCAGAAGGTCAAGATCTCGCCGATCGCCCGCTGGACCCAGGACGATGTCGACGCCTATGTCGCCGAGCACGGCGTCCTGACCAACCCCCTGCTGATGGACGGCTACTCCTCCATCGGCTGCGCCCCCTGCACCCGCCGCGTCCTGGAGGGCGAGGACGCGCGCGCCGGCCGCTGGGCGGGCCGCGCCAAGACCGAGTGCGGGCTGCACCTGTGACCGAGACCGTGGAATCGACGGACCCTTCGAGCAACCAGGAGATCCAAGTGACGACCGGAGCCACCGTCTGGCTCACGGGTCTGCCGAGCGCCGGCAAGACCACGATCGCGTACGAGCTGGCCGGCCGGCTGCGCGAGGAGGGCCACCGTGTCGAGGTGCTCGACGGCGACGAGATCCGCGAGTTCATCTCGGCCGGCCTCGGCTTCAGCCGCGAGGACCGGCACACCAATGTGCAGCGCATCGGCTTCCTGGCCGAACTGCTGGCCCGTAACGGCGTCAAGGCCCTGGTCCCGGTGATCGCGCCCTACTCCGACAGCCGCGAGGCGGTGCGCAAGCGCCACCAGGACAGCGGGGCGGCGTACTTGGAAGTGCATGTGGCGACTCCGGTCGAGGTGTGCTCCGTACGCGATGTGAAGGGTCTGTACGCCAAGCAGGCGGCGGGCGAGCTGACCGGGCTCACCGGGGTCGACGACCCGTACGAGGAGCCCGAGTCGCCCGACCTGCGGATCGAGTCGCAGAACCAGACCGTGCAGGAGTCCGCGGCCGCGCTCCACGGCCTGCTCACCGAAAGGGGACTGGCATGACGACCGTGGTCACGACGCAGGAGGGTACGGACACCCCGTACGCCCTGTCCCACCTCGACGCCCTGGAGTCCGAGGGCGTGCACATCTTCCGTGAGGTGGCGGGCGAGTTCGAGCGGCCGGTGATCCTCTTCTCCGGCGGCAAGGACTCCATCGTCATGCTGCATCTGGCGCTGAAGGCGTTCGCCCCCGCGGCGATCCCCTTCTCGCTGCTGCATGTGGACACCGGGCACAACTTCCCCGAGGTGCTCGACTACCGGGACCGTGTGGTGGCCGCACATGGGCTGCGCCTCCATGTGGCCTCCGTACAGGACTACATCGACCGGGGTGTGCTGCGCGAACGTCCCGACGGGACGCGGAATCCGCTGCAGACGCTGCCGCTGACGGAGAAGATCCAGGCGGAGAAGTTCGATGCCGTCTTCGGCGGCGGGCGGCGGGACGAGGAGAAGGCCCGTGCCAAGGAGCGGGTGTTCTCGCTGCGGGACGAGTTCTCCCAGTGGGACCCGCGCCGCCAGCGGCCCGAGCTGTGGAACCTCTACAACGGGCGGCACGCGCCCGGCGAGCACGTGCGCGTCTTCCCGCTGTCCAACTGGACCGAGCTGGACGTGTGGCAGTACATCGCCCGCGAAGGCATCGAGCTGCCGGAGATCTACTTCGCGCACGAGCGTGAGGTGTTCCAGCGGGCCGGCATGTGGCTGACCGCCGGTGAGTGGGGCGGGCCGAAGGCGACCGAGACGGTGGAGAAGCGGCAGGTCCGCTACCGCACCGTCGGCGACATGTCCTGCACCGGCGCCGTCGACTCCGACGCGACGACGCTGGAGGCCGTGATCACCGAGATCGCCGCGTCCCGGCTCACCGAGCGCGGCGCCACCCGCGCCGACGACAAGCTCTCCGAGGCCGCGATGGAAGACCGTAAGCGCGAGGGGTACTTCTAACGATGTCCAGCACCACCGAACCCATCGAGCCGCTGTCGGTCGAGCAGCTGTCGGAGACGACGCTGCTGCGTTTCGCGACCGCGGGGTCCGTCGACGACGGCAAGTCCACGCTCGTCGGACGGCTGCTGCACGACTCCAAGTCGATCCTCACGGATCAGCTGGAGGCGGTTGAGCGCGCCTCGGCCTCGCGGGGTCAGGAAGCACCCGACCTCGCCCTCCTCACCGACGGCCTGCGCGCCGAGCGCGAGCAGGGCATCACCATCGACGTGGCCTACCGCTACTTCGCCACGCCCAAGCGCCGCTTCATCCTCGCCGACACCCCCGGCCATGTGCAGTACACCCGCAACATGGTGACGGGTGCCTCCACCGCCGAGTTGACGGTGATCCTGGTCGACGCGCGCAACGGCGTCGTCGAGCAGACCCGCCGGCACGCGGCGATCGCCGCGCTGCTGCGGGTCCCGCACGTGGTCCTCGCCGTCAACAAGATGGACCTCGTCGACTACAAGGAAGCCGTGTTCGCCGCGATCGCCGAGGAGTTCACGGCGTACGCGATCGAGCTGGGCGTCCCCGAGGTCACTGCGATCCCGATCTCGGCGCTCGCGGGCGACAACGTGGTGGAGCCGTCCGCTGTCATGGACTGGTACGGCGGCCCGACGGTCCTTGAGCACCTGGAGACAGTGCCCGTCGCGCACGACCTGAGCCACTGCCACGCCCGGCTGCCCGTGCAGTACGTGATCCGGCCGCAGACCGCCGAGCACCCGGACTTCCGGGGCTACGCGGGCCAGATCGCGGCCGGTTCGTTCCACGTCGGCGAGCAGATCACGGTCCTGCCGGCCGGCCGTTCGACGAAGATCAGCGCTATCGACCTGCTCGGCAAGCCCGTCGACGTCGCCTGGACCACCCAGTCGGTGACGCTGCTGCTCGAGGACGACATCGACATCTCGCGCGGCGACCTGATCGTGCCCAGCAAGGACGCGCCGCCCACCACGCAGGACATCGAGGCGACCGTCTGCCATGTCGCGGACGCCCCGCTGACCGTCGGCCACCGCGTGCTGCTCAAGCACGGCACCCGCACGGTCAAGGCGATCGTCAAGGACATCCCGTCCCGGCTCACCCTCGACGACCTGTCCCTGCACCCGCACCCGGGACAGCTCGTCGCCAACGACATCGGCCGGGTGAAGATCCGCACCGCCGAGCCGCTGCCGGTCGACTCCTACGCCGACTCGCGCCGCACCGGCTCCTTCATCCTGATCGACCCGAACGACGGCACCACGCTCACCGCGGGCATGGTCGGCGAGTCGTTCGCCTCCCCGGAGCCGGTCCGGGACGAGGGCGATGACGACGGGTGGGACTTCTGACCATGAACTCTCCCGATGTCTACTCCACGTTCGCGAAGGAGGGCGGCCGCGTCGGCAGCGGCGCCCTCGGCAGCGGGCAGGGCGGGGTGCCGCGATGTGTGCGTTGACGTACGCGCACCGCTTGCGCGCCCTCACCCCCCACCGCCGTAGACGAAAACCTGCCGACATCCCGGCCACGACCTGAGAGACCGTGACCGCCGGGCCTCCGAGAGGAACACCTCCCGTGCCTGCCACATTCGCCGTACGTCGCACCCTCGCGGTCATCGCCGCGCTCCCCCTGCTCACCCTCGCCGCCTGCGGTTACGGCTCTCAGGCCAAGGACGACGACACCGCCGAGGTGGCCGCGGGGGCGGAGAAGATCGACGGGCTCGACTCCGTCCGGATCGGCTACTTCGGGAACCTGACCCACGGCACGGCTCTCGTGGGCGCGAACAAGGGCTACTTCCAGAAGGCGCTCGGTGCGACCGAGGCCCAGTACCAGATCTTCAACGCCGGTCCCTCCGAGATCGAGGCGCTGAACTCGGACTCCATCGACATCGGCTGGATCGGCCCCTCCCCGGCGATCAACGGCTACACCGCGTCGGGCGGCAAGAATCTGCGCATCATCGGCGGTTCGGCGTCCGGCGGTGTGAAGCTCGTCGTCAACCCGGACAAGATCAAGTCCCTGAAGGACGTCAAGGGCAAGAAGATCGCGACCCCTCAGCTGGGCAACACGCAGGACGTGGCGTTCCTCAACTGGATCGCGGAGCAGGGCTGGAAGGTCGACGCGGAGAGCGGCAAGGGCGATGTCTCGGTGGTCCGCACCGACAACAAGGTGACGCCGGACGCCTACAAGTCGGGTTCCATCGACGGCGCCTGGGTGCCGGAGCCGACCGCGTCCAAGCTCGTCGCCGAGGGCGGCAAGGTGCTGCTGGACGAGGCGGACCTGTGGCCGGACAAGAAGTTCGTGATCACGAACATCATCGTGCGGCAGGAATTCCTCAAGGAGCACCCGAAGGCCGTCGAGGCGGTGCTGAAGGCCTCGGTCGAGACCAACAAGTGGATCAACGCCAACCCGGACGAGGCCAAGGCCGCGGCGAACAAGCAGTTGGAGAAGGACTCGGGCAAGGCGCTGCCCGCCGATGTCCTTGACCCGGCCTGGTCGTCGATCCAGTTCACCGACGACCCGCTGGCCTCCACCCTGAACACCGAGGCGGAGCACGCGGTCAAGGCCGGCCTGTTGGAGAAGCCCAATCTGACCGGCATCTACGACCTCACGCTGCTCAACAAGGTCCTCAAGGCAGAGGGCGCAAGCACCGTCGACGACGCCGGTCTCGGCGCGAGCTGACCGAACGACCCGATGAGTTCCCAGGAGGTGACGACCATGGCTACGACCACGACCCTCGCCAAGGCCGCCGACGGCACCGCGACGACCGAACACGCCGCCCGGATCGAGCACGTCTCGAAGTCGTTCGCGGGCCCGGCCGGACAGCAGCTCGTGCTGGACGACATCAGCATCGATGTCGCGCCCGGCGAGTTCGTCACGCTCCTGGGGGCCTCGGGCTGCGGCAAGTCCACGCTGCTGAACCTGGTGGCGGGGCTCGACGCGCCCACCGTCGGGTCCATCACGACGGACGGCCGCCCGGCCCTGATGTTCCAGGAGCACGCCCTCTTCCCGTGGCTGACCGCGGGCAAGAACATCGAACTCGCCCTCAAACTCAGGGGCGTTGCGAAGAACGAGCGGCGCGACAAGGCCGAGGAACTGCTCGAACTCGTACGGCTCAAGGGCGCGCACGGCAAGCGCGTGCACGAGCTGTCCGGCGGTATGCGCCAGCGCGTCGCCCTCGCCCGCGCGCTCGCGCAGGAGAGCCGGCTGCTGCTGATGGACGAGCCGTTCGCGGCGCTGGACGCCATCACGCGGGACGTGCTGCACGACGAGCTGACGCGGATCTGGGCGGAGACCGGGGTGTCCGTTCTCTTCGTCACGCACAACGTGCGCGAGGCGGTACGGCTCGCGCAGCGCGTCATCCTGATGTCGTCCCGGCCCGGCCGGATCGCCCGCGAGTGGACGGTCGGCATCCCGCAGCCTCGCCGTATCGAGGACGCGCCGGTCGCCGAACTGTCCCTTGAGATCACCGATGTACTGCGTGGGGAGATCCGCCGTCATGGCCAGCACTGACACGACACCGGTCCAGGACTCCGGGAGCGTAGAGGCGGGCCTCGACGCGCTGGAGACCTCGGTCGGCGGCCGGCCGCCCTTCCGGCAGACCTTCCGCGAGAAGATCCTGCCGCCGATCATCGCGATCGCCGTGGTCCTCGTCGTCTGGCAGGGACTGATCTCCCTGAAGATCGTCGACGACCCCGCGAAGCTGCCCTCCCCCGGTGCGGTGTGGGCCGAGGTCGAGGACGCATGGCTGAAGGGCACGCTGCTCGACTACATCTGGACGAGCGTCTCGCGGGGTCTGTTCGGCTTTGCGCTCGCCCTCGTCATCGGCACGCCGCTCGGCCTGCTCGTGGCCCGGGTGAAGTTCGTGCGCGCGGCGATCGGCCCGATCCTGTCCGGTCTGCAGTCGCTGCCGTCGGTGGCGTGGGTGCCGGCCGCCGTGATCTGGCTGGGTCTGAAGCCCGAGATGATGTACGCGGTGATCCTGCTCGGCGCGGTGCCGTCGATCGCCAACGGTCTGGTGTCCGGCGTGGACCAGGTGCCGCCGCTGATCCTGCGCGCGGGGCGGACGCTGGGGGCGACCGGACTGCGCGGTACCTGGCACATCGTGATGCCCGCGGCACTGCCCGGCTATGTGGCGGGGCTGAAGCAGGGGTGGGCGTTCTCCTGGCGCTCGCTGATGGCCGCCGAGATCATCGCGACGGCGCCGGACCTGGGCGTCGGCCTCGGTCAGCTGCTGGAGGTGGGCCGCACCAACAGCAGCATGGCGACGGTCTTCCTCGCCATCCTGCTCATCCTGTTCGTCGGTATCGCCATCGATCTGCTGATCTTCAGCCCGCTGGAGCGGTGGGTGCTGCGCACCCGCGGGCTGCTGGTGAAGAGCTGAGTCCCATGAACAAGAAGCCGGTCCTTCTCGTCATCGCGCACGGCAGCCGCGACCCGCGGCACGCCGCGACCGTCCATGCCCTGGTGCGCCGGGTACGGTCGCGGCGGCCGGGGCTGCGCGTGGAGACCGGCTTCCTGGACTTCAACATCCCGTCCGTGCAGGGCGTGTTGGAGTCCCTGGCCGCGGAGGGCGTCCAGGATGTGGTCGCCCAGCCGCTGCTGCTGACCCGCGCCTTTCACGCGAAGGCCGACATCCCCGCCGTACTGCGGGACGCCCCGCCGCAACTGCGGATCCGCCAGGCGGAGGTACTGGGCCCGTCCCCCCTGCTCCTCCAGGCCCTTGAACGGCGGTTGTACGAGGCGGGGTTGACGCCCGCCGACAAGTCCTCGACCGGGGTCGTGCTGGCCTCGGCGGGGTCCACCGACCCGGAGGCGATCGCGGTGATCGCCGACATCGCGCGGGAGTGGTGGCACACCGGTTGGTGCGCCGTGCGACCCGCGTTCGCCTCCGCCGCCCTGCCCCGCACCGAGGACGCGGTGCGCGAGCTCAGGTCCCTGGGCTGCTCGAAGATCGCCGTCGCCCCGTACGTCCTGGCCCCCGGCTTCCTCCCGGACCGCATCGCACGCGGCGCGACCGAGGCGGACGTACTCGCCGACGTCCTGGGCCCGGCACCGGAGGTGGCACGGGTCCTGCTGGAACGGTACGACGCGGCGCGCACGCCGATACTGACGGCGGTCGGCGCCTGAACCGGTTCTGGGGGGGCCAAAGCCGGGAGCAACGCCTGAAAGCGCTGCGGTACAGCGCCCCATAAGGGGCGCGGGGAACTGCGCGACCAGCCCCCACCGGCCCGCAGCCGACGAACCGCACTTCCCGCGGAGCGCTTGGCGGCTGCACGACGACGCCGAGGCGCGGTACGTCACGGAGCTCCTGCGGATCCTGCGTGAGCGCGGGGACACGCCGCTGACCGAGCCCCGGGAGCCGGAGAGGCGGTTCGTGGGCACGTGCCGGGACTTCGCGCTGCTGCACTGCTCGCTGCTGCGGGCGACGGGGACGGCGGCGCGGATCCGGTGCGGCTTCGCCACGTACTTCGACGAGGGCTTCCACGCCGACCACTGGGTCACCGAGTACCGCCTGCCGGAGGGGAGTTGGCGGCTGGCCGACCCGCAGGTCCACCACGAGCACGACGTGCCCTTCGACCCCCTCGACGTGCCCCGCGATCAGTTCCTGGTGGCCGCGGACGCATGGCGGGCGTGCCGCGAGGGGCGGGCCGACCCGCAGGCCTTCGGCTTGATCGACCTCAACGGGATCGAGGGGCTGTCGTACGCGGGTCTGTGGTTCGTACGTGCCAACGTCCGCCGTGATCTGGCCGCGCTGAACGGCGTAGAACTCCTCCCCTGGGACAGCTGGGGCCCCGAGATCGAGGACGACGCGCTGCTCACCGATGAGGACCTCGCGCTGACCGACGCGGTGGCCGTGGCCCGCTCGGAGGACGAGCTGCGCCGGCTGTACGCGACTCCTCCGCTGACGGTGCCGGACGAGATCACCTCGTACACGACCTACAACGGCGTACGGAAGGTCACTCTGCGGCGGAGCTGAACGGCGTGGCCTGGTGGAAGTAGAGGAGCCATCGGTCGGCCGGCCGCCGCCACAGTGAACTGCGGTGTGCCCGGCTGCCGTTGCTCTCCGTGTCGTAGGTGAGGTGGACGAGGTCAGGGGCGAGCTGGACACCGCGCAGGTGGGAGGCGACGACGGGGCGGGAACCGGGGTCGCTGCCGGAGGTCAGAGCGGCGATGATCGAGGCGCGGTCCCAGGGCCGTCCGGAAGCGCCGAACTCGTGGAAGTCGGGGTGCAGCAGCGCCCCGAGCAGTTCGGGTGAGCGGCGGACTTCGGGGTCGAGCAGCCGCAGTTCACCCTCGATGGCCGTCTTCACGGCGGAATCGTTCTCAGTCACTGGTCATCTCGACGAGTTTGACGACGGTGTTCCAGTTGCGGGAGGTGGCGATCACGCCCTTGTTCAGCCGGGGCTTGGAGAGGTGCTCGGCGAGCTTGGAGCGGCCCAGGCCGTTCGGCGCGTACAGGTACAGCGCGCGGTCGCCGAGCCGGAACTCCTCGGGGAGATAGGCGGCCTGGTCGATCTCGGCGAAGCGGTCCGCGTCGACCGGCGCGGAGAAGTAGGTGACGTGCAGCTGCTTGGCCTCGAGGTCGGCGGCCGGGAACGGACAGGCCTCGGCGACCGCCTTCAGATAGGCGTGGTCGCGCACGATCACGTCGACGCCGAAGCCGAAGTGCTTCTCGATCGCCCGCGTCAGCTCCGCGGCGAGGGATTCCGCGTCTCCGTGGCCGCTGGAGAACACGGCCTGGCCGCTCTGCAGATACGTGCGTACGCCGTCGTGGCCGAGGCCCTCCATGAGCGTGCGCAGCTCGGCCATCGGGACCTTCTTGCTGCCCCCCACGTTGATTCCGCGCAGCAGCGCCGCATACGTCGTCATCCGCCCAGCTTATGCGGCCGTCGTGCCCCGTGGGGGTGGGCACGACGGCCACGTCCGCAGGGGCGGACTCGGGAAACTCTGGCCGATCGAGGGCGTGCGGATCAACGACTCCAGGCTCCTGTGACTTATTCAACAACCTTGCGCAATGCGCTGTGCACCCTGGTCCCCGCCCCCGAGAACTCCGAGTAGATGTAAGGGGCCACCGTCCTCCCCAGTGGTGAGACCTCGGGGTCCGAGGGGATGAGTCGCAGCCAGGGCACTTCACCGGGCAGCACGACGAGATGGCTTTATCCGGCCCATACCTTCGAAACGAAAGGTGACGGCAGGGGGTCGGCACCGCTGACGAGGGGGCAAGCCCGTCATGGGGAACGGAGATATACGGGTGCGGGGCATCGCCGCCCGGGCCGGCGGCTGGAGCGCCCGGCACCGATGGGCTGCCGTCGGTATCTGGGTGCTGTTCGTCGTCCTGGCGATGGGGCTCGGGTCGGCCGCGGGACGGGTCGACGTCAAGGACAGCGACCAGCTCAAGGGCGAGACACACACCGCCGCCAAGATCATCGAGGACGCCGGGATCGACGAACCGGCCGGTGAGACCGTCCTGATCCAGGCGAAGGACGGCGGCGTCAAGGCCACGGACGCCGACTTCCGGGCCGCGGTCGAGTCCGTGGTCAAGGCGGTCGAGGGGACCGATGAGGTCACGGACGTGAAGTCGCCGTACGAGACCGACACGATCTCGAAGGACGGCCGCAGCGCGCTCGTGCAGTTCGACATCCGCGGGGACGCGGAGACCGCGGGCGAGCGGGTCGAGCCGGTCCTCAAGGCCGTCGAGGACGTGCAGAAGGACCATGGGGCGCTGCGGATCGAGGAGATCGGCTCCGCCAGCATGATGAAGACGTTCGACGACGCCTTCGGGGACGACTTCAAGAAGGCCGAGATCTCGGCGGTGCCGGTGGCCCTCGGCATTCTGCTCATCGCCTTCGGCGCGCTCGTGGCGGCGCTGCTGCCGGTGCTGCTGGCCATCACCGCGATCATGGCGACGATGGGCCTGATGGGCATCGTCAGCCATGTGATGCCGATGAGTGAGACCGCCAACTCCGTGATGCTGCTGGTCGGTCTGGCCGTCGGCGTCGACTACTGCCTCTTCTATCTGCGCCGCGAGCGCGAGGAACGGGAGGCCGGCCGGGACGCGCAGACCGCGCTGCGCATCGCGGCCGCCACCAGTGGGCGCGCGATCATCGTCTCGGGTGTCACGGTGTGCGTGGCGATGGCGGGCATGCTGTTCACCGGGCTCGCCGAGTTCGAGGCGATGGGCCTGGCCTCGCTGATGGTCGTGGCCGTCGCCATGGTCGGCTCCGTGACCGTCCTGCCCGCGCTGCTTTCGCTGCTCGGCGGGCGGGTGGAGAAGGGGCGGATTCCGTTCCTGCGCCGCCGTCAGCGCAAGGGTGGCGGCTCGGACAGCCGGTTCTGGACCGCCGTCCTCAAGGGCGTGCTCGCGAAGCCCCTCGCCTCCGTCGTCGTGGCGGCCGGTGTACTGCTGGCGATCGCGGCTCCGGCGGTGGGCATGAAGACGCAGAACCTCACGCTGGACCAGGAGTTCGGCGACTCGCTGCCGATCGTGCAGACGTACAACCGCGTCAACGACGCCTTCCCCGGCGGCTCCGAGCCGGCCGAGGTGGTCGTCAAGGCCGACGACATCAACGCTCCTCAGGTGCAGGCCGCGCTCACCGACTTCCGTGAGCAGGCGATCAGTTCGGGCGCCTCGCGCGGCCCGGTGGACATCAAGCTGCACGACGCGCAGAACGTCGCCTTCGTCTACGTCCCACTGGTCGGCGGCTCCGACCTGGACAAGGCGGGCGCGAGTCTGGACAAGCTGCGCGACGAGGTACGGCCGGCCACGCTCGGCAAGGTCGACGGCGTCGAGGCGCCGATCACCGGACAGGTCGCCGGCTCGAAGGACTTCAACGACCAGCTGGCCGGAGCGGTCGTCCCGGTCTTCGCGTTCGTCGTGGTCTTCGCCTTCCTGCTGATGCTGCTGTGCTTCCGCTCGCTGACCATCGCGATCACCTCGATCGTGCTGAACCTGCTGTCGGTGGGTGCGGCGTACGGCATCCTCGTCGCCGTCTTCCAGCACGGCTGGGGCGCGTCCCTGGTGGGCGCGGAGGGCGTCGGCGCCATCATCACCTGGCTGCCGCTGTTCCTCTTCGTGATCCTGTTCGGCCTGTCGATGGACTACCACGTGTTCGTGGTCTCGCGGATCCGCGAGGCGCGACTGCGCGGCCGCACGACGAAGGACGCGATCACGCACGGTGTGGTCACCACGGCCGGCGTCGTCACCAGCGCCGCGGTCATCATGGTCGCCGTGTTCGCGATCTTCGGGACGCTGTCGATGCAGTCCATGAAGCAGATGGGCGTGGGCCTCGCGGCCGCGGTGCTCATCGACGCGACGATCATCCGGGGCGTGCTGCTCCCGGCGGTGATGGCGCTGCTGGGCGAGCGCAACTGGTATCTGCCGAAGTGGCTGAACCGGATGCCTGACCTCACGCACGACGAGGCGCCCGAGGCCGTGACGCGGGGGACGCAGTCGCGGGACGACGAGGGTGAGCCGGTGAGGGTCTGACCTCACCCCGAGCGGAGGGCCCGTTGGCTACAGGGGAGCCAACGGGCCCTCTCTTGCTCACTTCTTCTGGCTCACTTCTTCTGGGGCAGCTCCGCCTCGATGAGGTCGGCCGCCCGCTGCGTGCCGCCCTCCTGAGCCATCTCGGCCTGGAGGTCCCGCAGCCGCCGGGCGACTTCGGGGTCGTCGACGAGCGCGAGGGCGGCGGTGCGCAGCGCCTCGGCGGTCGCCTCCTCCATGGGAAGGTGCCGGGCGACACCGAGCGCCTGGAGCATGTCCGCGTTGCCGAACTGGTCCACCATCTGCGGTACGGCGATCATCGGCGTGGCGGTTGCCATTCCCTCCTGGCTGCCGCCCGCCCCGGCGTGCGTGACGAACAGATCGGCCTGCTTGAGGACCGCCAACTGCGGGATCCAGGACCGCACTTCGACGTTGTCCGGTACGTCACCCAGCTCGGCGGGGTCCACGTGCCGGCCGATCTGCAGGACCAGGTGCCAGCCCGGCAGCTCGCCGAACGCCTTGACGCACTCGCGATAGAAACCGGGCTGCTTGGTGAAGGACGATCCCAGCGACACCAGGACCACCTTCTCGGCACCGGCCGGCCGCTGCCAGTCGCCCTCGTGCGAGCGGTCGCCCTGGCAGGCGCCGACGAAGGTGTACACGCTCTCGTCGACCCGGTCGGCGTTGGGCTGCAGTGCCTTCGGGATGAGGACCAGGGAGCGGGCGGGGCGGCCGACGAAGGGGTCGGGGTGCTCGGTGATCCCGTTCTCCTGCAGCCAGTTGTGGAACTTGGCGTAGTAGGCACGCCCGCGCTCGGTCTTCTTCGGCTCCTCCCACATGGGCTCGGCGACCTCCTGCTCGTAGCCCTCCCAGGCGACGAGGTTCGGGGAGAGCGAGATCGCGGGCACACCCCAGCGGTGAGCCAGGACGCGGGCCGGGTAGGCGGTGATGTCCTGGAGCACGAGGTCCGGCTCGTCGCCCTCGTACGCGGCGATCAACTGGGGCAGCGCCTGGATCGCGTCGTCGAGGAACGGCTCGACATGGTCCAGCAGGGTGCTCCCCCACGCCTCCGGATCATCGTCGGGCGAGGGCAGCGTCGAGTTCCACGGCTTGGGCTCGGCTCCGGTCTCGGCGACCTTCTCCGCGAACACCGGAGGAATCGCGTACGTCACCCGGTGCCCGCGCGCGACGAGCTCGCGGATCACTTCGAGACTCGGGTTCACGTGGCCGTGGGCGGCGATGGAGAACATGGCGATGTGGGCGGGGGTGGTCATGCGAGAGACAGTATTCGAGACGAGACGTCTCGTGCAACTGGAATAGATGGGCTGTCAGCGTTGGTAGCGCGCCAGCACCAGGTTCCCGTCCTCCTCCAGCCGCTCCCGCAGTTCGTCCGGTCCGATCGCGCCGCTGTAGAACTCCTGGAACGCCGGGGTAGCCACCTTGTCCTTCCACTCGGGATAGCCGCGGACGGACTGCGCGGGTGCCGAGCGCAAGTGGGCGGCTAGGGCGGTACCGGTGGCCCAGTCGTGCTCCGCCGTGTGCAGGGCGGGGTCCTTCAGTGCCTGCGTGCCGGTGGGGAGCATCCAGTCGCCCAGCGCCAGCCGGACCATGTTCTCCGGCCGGAGCAGGAAGTCGATGAAGGCGGCGGCCTCCTTCTTGTGCGGGCTCTCCTCGGCGACGGACAGCGTCTGCGGGCTGACTCCCTGGGCGAGCCCGTCGGCTCCGGCGGGGGCGGGCAGTACCTGCCAGTCGAAGCCCTTGGGAGCCTGCTGCACGATCTGCTGGCGGTACGAGAAGCCGAGCGGGACCATCGCGTACTTCCCACCGAAGAACCCGGGCAGGGTGTCCGAGCCGCCGCTGCCGAGGGTGGTGGGCGAGGCGCTGCGATCGGTGTTGACCTGGTCGTGGATGGTGTCGGGCACCATCTGGTCGACCGTCCCGAAGCGGATGGTGACCTTGCCGTCCTGGTTCCGGTGGAACAGCTGTCCTCCGGTGGAGAGGGACAGGTTGAGCGTGGCGGAGACGGGCTCCTTGAGCGGCCAGGCCACGCCGTACTTCCCGTCGCCGCTCAGCTCCTCGGTGACCTGCCGGAACTCGGCCCAGCTCCAGGGCTTTTCGGGCGTGGGGATGCGCACTCCGGACTGCTTCAGCCAGGTGGCGTTGGCGATGAGCACGCGGGGCTCCTGGAGGAAGGGCACGCCGTAGATCCCGTCCCCGAAGATCGTCGTGCGCCAACTGCGCTGCGGGATGTCGGACTTCAGCCGCTGCGGCAGCAGGTCGGTGAGGTCGGCCAGATAGCCGCCGTACGCGAAGTCGGCGAGGTCGTCCGAGGCGTCATGGATGATGTCCGGCGCCTCACCGCCCTCGAAGGAGGTGAGCAGCTGGTCGTGGACGCTGTCCCAACTCCCCTGCACATACTCGACCTTGACCTCGGGATGGGACGCGTTCCACTGCGCCACCAGCTCCTTGTTGGCCGCGACGGACTCCTCCTGCCAGGCGAGGGACTGGAAGCGCAGCGTGATACGGCCGTCCTGGGCCACGTCGTCGTTGGTGCAGCCGGTGAGCAGCAGGGTGAGGGCCAGCGCCAGGGCCGGGAGCCATCGGGGCCGCAGGCCGCTCCAGAGGGTGTGCATCAGCTCTTCACCGCCCCGGCGAGCATGCCGCCCGTGATCCGTCGCTGGATGATCGCGAAGACGACCAGCGAGGGCAGGGTGGCGAGGAACGCGGCGGCGGCGAGCGGGCCGAGGTCGGCGACGCCCTCCGCGCCGATGAAGTGCGTGAGCACGACCGGCAGCGTCTGTTTCTCCGGCGTCTTGAGCAGCACCAGCGCGAAGAAGAACTCGTTCCACGCGGTGATGAACGCGAACAGAGCCGTCGCCACGATCCCCGGCGCGAGCAACGGCGCGACCACCGAGACGAGGGTCCGCAGCCGCCCGGCGCCGTCGACGGCCGCCGCCTCCTCCAACTCGGTCGGCACCGCGCGCACGTACCCCACGAGCATCCACAGCGCGAACGGCAGCGTCCACACCACGTACACCATGACCAGTCCGGGCACGGAGTTGATCAGCCGGAGGTTCTTGAGCACCAGGAACAGCGGGATGATCACCAGCACGAGCGGGAACGCCTGGCTGACGACCACCCAGCCGGTCGCGGCCCTCGCGAGCCGGGTGCGGTGCCGGGCCATGACGTACGCCATCGGTGTCGCGATCAGTACGGCGATCACCGCGGCCCCGAGCGCCGCGACGAGGGAGTTGAACGCGGCGTGCAGCAGCGGCTGTTCGTCGAAGGCCTGGCGGAAGTTGGCCAGGGTGGGGTTCTCCGGGATCCAGGTGGGGTGCAGGCTGCCCAGCTCGCGTGGCGGTTTGAACGCGGTGGAGATCAGCCAGAGGAAGGGGAAGGCGAGGAAGACGAGATACCCGAGCAGTGCCACGTACTGGCCCGTGCGGGCCGCCTGACTGGTCCTCATGCGTCCTGTCCTCCCCTCAGACGGCCGGCGAGGAAGACGGCGAGGAGCACCGAGATCACCGCGACCATCACGCATCCCATCGCCGCCGCATAGCCGAACTGCCCGTAGCGGAAGGCCTCTTCGTAGGCGAACAGCATGGGCAGGCGGGTGCGGCCGCCGGGTCCGCCGCTGGTCAGCACATAGACCAGCGCGAACGAGTTGAAGTTCCAGATGAAGTTGAGCGCGGTGATCGCCAGCGCGACCGGCCTGAGGGCCGGCCAGGTGACCGTACGGAACCGGCGCCAGGGGCCCGCGCCGTCCATCGCGGCCGCCTCGTGGAGTTCGCGCGGGGTGTTCTGCAGCCCGGCGAGCAGGGCGACCGTCGTCTGCGGCATGCCCGCCCAGACGCCGACGACGATCACCGCGGGCAGGGCGGTCGCGAGGCCGCTGAGCCAGTCACGGCCGTCGCCGAGGCCGAGGTCGCGCAGGGTCTCGTTGAGGATGCCCGCGTCCGGGTTGTAGACGAGCCGCCACATCACGCCGACGACCACCTCGGGCATCGCCCACGGGATGATGGCCAGGGCGCGCGCCAGCCATCTCAGGCGCAACTCCTGGTTGAGCAGCAGGGCGAGACCCAGGGCGAGCAGGAACTGCGGCACGGTCACGCCGACGGCCCAGACCAGACCGATCCGGAACGACTCCCAGAACAGCGTGTCGTGCAGCAGATCCCGGAAGTTGAGCGTACCGATCCACTCCGTGGGCTCGGTGCGGCCCGACTGGGCGTCGGTGAACGCGAGCAGGATCCCGTACAGCAGTGGTCCGACACTCAGCAGCAGGATCGGTATCAGGGCGGGTAACACCAGGAACCAGGCGCCGTGATCGGCGGCAGGGCGTTTCCGGCCGGTGCTCGGCGCGCGTTTCGCCGCGCCCTCCCCACGCACCTCCGTCACCAATGTCACAGAATCAGCCCCTTTGCGCGGCTCGGACGGGCCCCGTCATGGTCGTGAAGGCGGTCGGCGTCGTCAAGACACCGCGCGCCCGGCGCGACCTGTGCGAATGCGACACTGACCGGCGGATGGCGGGAAGGTGACGCCGTACGCAGACGCACAGGATCACTCGGAGGCGGACGATGGACGAGGCAGGGGCGCGGGACGTACTGGCCGCGGCAGGGGTGCTGCCGGGACCGGCACGGGATGCGCGGTTGCTCGCCCTGGGTGAGAACGCCGTGTTCGCCGCCGGTGACCTGGTCGTCAAGGTGGGCCGCGACGCCGAACTCCTGGACCGGGCGCGGCGGGAACTGGACATCGCGCTCTGGCTGGAGGCCGCGGGTGTGCCGACGGTGCGTGCCGCCGAGCCGAAGGCGCTCCTGGTCGAGGGGCATCCGGTGACCGTGTGGCATCGGATGCCCGATCCCGTACGGCCCGCGGAGCCACGGGATTTGGCCGAACTGCTACGGGTCGTCCATGCACTGCCCTCTCCCTCCTTCGAACTGCCGCCCCGCGATCTGCTGGGCGGTGTGGAACGCTGGCTGCGGCTGGCGGGCGACGCGATTTCTCCGGCCGACGCGGACTATCTGCGTGAGCGCCGGTACGGCTTCGCGACGGCCGCGGCTGCCCTGGTCCCGCATCTGGCGCCCGGGCCGATCCATGGGGACGCGCTGCCGCGCAATGTGCATGTCGGGCCGGACGGGCCGGTGCTGGTCGATCTGGAGACGTTCTCGGCCGATCTGCGTGAGCACGATCTGGTGGTCATGGCGCTCTCCCGTGACCGCTACGGGCTGCCGGCCGCGGCGTACGACTCCTTCACCGATGCGTATGGCTGGGATGTGCGTGAGTGGGACGGGTGTTCTGTGCTGCGCGGTGCCCGGGAGACCGCCAGTTGTGCGTGGGTCGCGCAGCATGCGCCGAGCAATCCTGATGCGTTGGTCGAGTTTCAGCGACGGGTGGGGTCTTTGCGGGACGGGGATGAGACGGTGCGGTGGTTTTCGTTCTGAGGGGGCGTCGCGCAGCCTGGCGCTGACGGGGTGCCGCCTGCGCCCACCCGTGCCGCCCCAGGCGGCACGACTGCCCGCGGCTTGGGCGGACAGACAGACCGCCGACGGCTCGCGCACCTGCCGTCAGCGGGTCTGTAGACCCGTCATCCGCACCTTGCCGTCAGACGGGCTCGTCCGCCGGCTCCCGTAGTGGCCATGTTCCGTCGATCACCGCGTCCGCCTCGCCCTTGCTGCGCAGGAAGTTCTGGAAGTCGGCGGCTCTTTCGGCGTACCACTCCATCTGGCGGCGGTGGAGTTCGGCCGGGCCGAGGGCGGCGATCTTGGGGTGGCGGGTGGCTATGGCACAGGCCAGTTCGGCTGCGGCGAGGGCGTCGGATGTGGCGTCGTGGGCGGAGTCGAGGGCGACGCCGTATTCGGCGCAGACCGCTTCGAGGTTGCGCTTGCCGCGGCGGTAGCGGTCGACGGACCGGTCGATGGTGTACGGGTCGATGACCGGGGCGGGGTCGACGCCGCCCAGGCGGTCACGCAGCGACGGAAGGCCATGCCGCTGTAGCTCGGCCGCCAGCAGGGTCAGGTCGAAGGCCGCGTTGTAGGCGACGACCGGGACGCCCGTCTTCCAGTACGTCGCCAGGACGTCCGCGATGGCGTCCGCGACCCGGTCGGCCGGGCGGCCCTCGGCGGTGGCGCGCTCATTGCTGATGCCGTGTACCGCCACCGCGTCCGCGGGGATCTCCACCCCGGGATCGGCCAGCCATTCCCGGCGCCCTATGGGCTGCCCGGCCCTGACCTCGATCACGGCCCCCGTGACGATCCGCGCCTTGCGCGGGTCCGTGCCCGTCGTCTCCAGGTCGAAGCCGATCAGCAGCTCTCGGTGCCAGCCCATGCCTGGCCCCCCTTCTCGGTGGTGCTTTCCCCCAGTGGTCTCCACCTTCCCATGAGCCACTGACAATCAGAGGACGGGCATTCCGCTTACCCGGCGGGGGACTTGTCAGGACACCGGCCGCGAATCCGCCCAAGCCTGCTCGAACTCCTCGCGGTACGTCGGAAACAGCCCGCTCTCGTCGACTTCGCCCGGCTTGACCACCTTGCTGCCGTTGCGCAGCACCAGCACCGGCGCCTCCATGCCCCGCGCCCGCCGCAGATAGGACTGCACGACGGCGATCCCGTCCGAGCCGTCGCCGTCGACGAGGTAGGCGGTGAAGCGAGGCGTCTCGTCGTAGACCTGGATCTCGAAGGCGCCCGGGTCGCGCAGCCTGGACCGCACCCGCCGCATGTGCAGGATGTTCATCTCGACCGCGCGGCTCAACTCACCGCGCTTGATGCCGAGTTCACGCTCACGGCGCTTGACCGCGCTGGAGGCCGGGTTGAGGAACAGCAGCCGTACCCGGCAGCCCGTCTCGGCCAGCCGGACCAGCCGTCGTCCGGAGAAGTTCTGTACGAGCAGGTTGAGGCCGATACCGATGGCGTCGAGCCGGCGGGCGCCGCCGAAGATGTCCTCGGCGGGGAACTGCCGCAGCAGGCGCACCCGGTCGGAGTGCACGGCGACCACGTCGGCGTACCGGTCGCCGACGAGGTCCTCGACCGCGTCGACGGGCAGCCGGCGCGCGGACGGTACGTCGCCTGCCGTGCCGAGTATGTCGAGGAGGCGGGCGGAGGCCCGCTCGGCCTGATTGAGGACCGCTTCGGACAGGGCCCGGTTGCGGGAGACGACGTTCCGGGTGACTTCCAGCTCGTCCAGGGCCAGTTCGACGTCCCGGCGCTCGTCGAAGTAGGGCTCGAAGCAGGGCCAGTGCTGCACCATCAGCTCGCGCAGTTGCGGCAGGGTGAGGAAGCTGAGCACGTTGTCGTCGGCCGGGTCGAGCAAGTAGCCCTTGCGGCGGCTGACTTCGCGTACCGCGACCGCGCGCTGCACCCACTCCTGCCCGGCGGGTCCGGCCGCGGCGACCACCCACTCGTCGCCGTGGACGGGTTCGTAGATGGGACGCAGAACAGCGGCCACGACCGCGCGCAGCCGCTGTTCGACGAGGTTCAGCCAGATGTAGGCCCGGCCGGCTCGCTGGGCGCGCGTACGTACCTCGCGCCAGGCGTCGGCGTCCCAGTCCAGCTCCGGTCCAATGGAACCCGTGTCCATCGGACGGGCCAAGGACACCGTGCCGGGCGGGACGTCTGCGGAGTTCCCCTCGTGACCCTCGTCACCAGGGGGCAACTCCAGCCCTCCCGAGCCCACCCGCGCACCGCCTTCCGCTCCCCCGAGCACTCCCCGTGTCAACGATCAAGGAAGGGTACTCCGGGAGCGGCCCGAGGTGCAGCCGGATGGACGGACCGTTTCTCAACTACCGTCCATGGGATTGCCGTTCTGATCGGCGAGCTCAGCCGGAGTGAGCGGATTCATGGCGGTGACATCGCGCGGGGCGATGGAGAATCCCTGCCAGTGGACCGGCATGGGCTGCTGGTCCTCGTCCCGGGCTATGTGATGGAAGCCCACATTGACCCAGGCCACGGGGTGGGTGAGGGTCTGTCCGTTGACCCACTTGTCGACGGCCTTGGGGTGGGTGTTGGCACAGCCCGGGTTGTTGCTGGCGAAGAGCTCGCACTTGTTGTACTGGGTGAAGTACATGTCGTGCTTGGTGAAACTGCGGCCCGGGTACTTGGTGCTGGGGCCGGGGACGAACTCGTACGAGCGCGCGTGGCCGTCCTTGTTCTTGCCGGTCGCGCTGACCATCCGCCACCAGCGGTAGCCCTTGGCGTCGCCCGCGAGTTCCTTGGTGACCTTGGTGCTGGTGGTCTTGGTCGTCGGGGCCTGCTGCTGGCCGCGGGGCGGGGAGACGGCCGAGTCGTACTGCTCGACCCGGTTCTTGGTGGAGCCGTCGAGGGCGAAGTCGAGCCGCCAGAAGGCGTTGTGGCTGTGGCTGGTGGCCTTGGCCTTGGGGCCCTTGCCGATCGGCCAGCCGCGTCCGTCGCCCGCGTCGTAGTCGACCGGGGAGAGGCTGCCGGTCGCGCCGACGTTCATGTTGATCGTGCCGTCGTCCTGGAAACGCCATTCGGTCATGTACTCGTACCAGCCGACCTGGTTGACCGTGTAGACGAGAAGGTCCTTGCCCTGGGCCTGGTAGACCTTGTTCGCGGTGTCGCCCTGCATCCGGTAGGCGTGGCCGCGGGCCCGGGTGGTGGTGCACAGGCCCTTGACGTTCGGGTTCACGCCCTCGTGCGGGTCCGGGACCTTGACGGTCTTGATGGTGCCGCCGGGGCACTCGCCGGGCGCCAGGGGCATCAGGTCCTTGGCGAAGTCCTGGCCCGTCAGGTCGTCGTACTCCGCGCCTCCGTCGTCGTACGGGACGTGGATCTGGCCGAGCCGGCCGCTGTTGAGGACCTTGATCGGCTTGGCCTCGCCCTTGGGCTGGTAGGAGACGTCGTCCAGGACGAGACCGGCCTTGCTGTCGTAGTGCCAGCACATCCGCCAGGTGGTGCCGCCGGCGAGCTTCTGCTCGATGCGGTAGGCGGCGCTGCAGTCGGCGGCGGCCGCGGCGGCGGTCTTCGGCTGGGCGGCGGCCGGTCCGGTCCCGGTCGTCAGACCGGCGGCCAGCGCGGCCACGGCGACACCGAGGGCCGCCGTCCGGCGGTGGGCACGGCTGATTCTGTTGTGCACGCGCATGAAGAAGTGACTCCCTGCAGGAGGTGCGGGTTGGAAAAGTGGACGGAGGTCGGCTCAGCCGTCGAGGTCGGCGACCTTGCGGGCACTCAGGTCGATCACCAGGGACATGGTGTCGATCCACGACCCGTTCTTGACCTTCGTGAACAGCCGTACGCAGCGGTGCTCGCCGCACTTGTCCAGTACGGCGGGCTGCGCGCCCGGCGTGGCCCGGTAGATGCCTCCGCTCAGCCGCAGCTGGTCCGGTGAGGTGAGTTCCTTGCCGGTCGCGTCCTTGTAGTCCGCCTTGAGGTCCGCGCCCAGCGGGTCGGCGATCAGCAGACTCGCCGCCTCGATGCTCTCGGCCCGGCTGGGCGGCGGCTGGACGCTCTGCCGGCTGGTGGTCTCCACGACCTTGCCGGTGTCGAGGTCCACGGTCCTGGTGACGAGGGTGTCGTCCCGGTAGTCGTAGAACGTGACGTCGGCGCGCCGGGGCCCGTCCGCGCCGGCGCCGGAGTCGGCCTCCGGCTCGGCCAGGTCGATGCTCACGCGCTGCGGGCCGCGTTCGCCCTCGACGTCCTCGCTGGCGTTGAACAACTGCCGGTTGACCGCGAGCTGTTCGGCCCGCTTCATCTCGTCGTCGGTCAGCGGGTCATTGCCCTTGCCCTTCTCGCCCTCGGCCGGGGCCTCCTCGACGACACCGGGTGCGACGGCCTCGCCCTGCCCCGGTACCGCCTGCTGTCCGGCCCCGCCGGCCGTCTGCCGGCCGTCCTTCTCGTCGGCCCCCGCCGACCCCGGCAGGGTGACGGCGACCATCACGGCGGTCGAGGCCACCGCGATGGCGGCCCCTGCCACCACCTTGCCGAGATGACGGTGCACTGCATTGCGCACGTTGTTGCCCCCTACTCCCCCAACAACCCTGGGAGTACGTGTTGCCCCACTGGTTCGGCATACCGTGTATGCACTGGTCGAGAGGTAAGAGGGACGTAAGTCATAGGAGGTTCCCTCACTTTCGGGGAGACTCGGGGCCAAGGCGCCCCCAGCGGCGAGGCACACCTGAAAGAGTCGTATCCATGCAGGTCTGGCCTGGAGAGGCGTATCCACTCGGTGCCACGTACGACGGCGCCGGGACCAACTTCGCGGTCTTCACGGAGACCGCGGACCGAGTAGAGCTGTGTCTGCTGCACGACGACGGCTCGGAGACGGCGGTGGAACTGCGGGAGAGCGACGCGTTCGTGCGGCACGCGTACCTGCCGGGCGTCATGCCGGGCCAGCGGTACGGCTTCCGGGCGCACGGCCCGTACGCCCCCGAGCGCGGCCTGCGCTGCAACTCCGCGAAGCTGCTGCTCGACCCGTACGCGCGCGCGATCAGCGGTTCGATCGAGTGGGGCGAGGAGGTGTACGGCTATCACTTCGGCGCGCCCGACGAGCGCAACGACCTCGACTCCGCCCCGCACACGATGACGTCGGTCGTGGTCAACCCGTACTTCGACTGGGGCGACGACCGGCGCCCGCGCACCGAGTACCACCACACCGTCATCTACGAGGCGCACGTCAAGGGCCTCACGATGCGGCACCCGGGACTGCCGGAGGAACTGCGCGGCACCTACGCGGCGCTGGCGCATCCGGCGGTGATCGAGCATCTCACCGAGCTGGGCGTCACCGCGCTGGAGCTGATGCCGGTCCACCAGTTCGTGAACGACCACCGTCTGGTGGACATGGGCCTGAACAACTACTGGGGCTACAACACGATCGGCTTCTTCGCCCCGCACAACGCGTACGCCTCCTGGGGCGACCGCGGCCAGCAGGTCCTGGAGTTCAAGTCGGCGGTGCGGGCGCTGCACGAGGCCGGTATCGAGGTCATCCTGGACGTGGTCTACAACCACACGGCCGAGGGCAACCATCTGGGCCCGACGCTGTCCTTCCGGGGCCTGGACAATCCGCAGTACTACCGGCTGGCGAACGACCCGCGCTACTACATGGACACCACGGGCACCGGCAACTCCCTGCTGATGCGGTCCCCGCACGTCCTCCAGCTGATCATGGACTCGCTGCGCTACTGGGTCACCGAGATGCATGTCGACGGCTTCCGCTTCGACCTCGCGGCGACGCTCGCCCGGCAGTTCCACGAGGTGGACCGGCTGTCGTCGTTCTTCGACCTGGTCCAGCAGGACCCGGTGGTCTCGCAGGTGAAGCTGATCGCCGAGCCGTGGGACGTGGGCGAGGGCGGCTACCAGGTGGGCAACTTCCCGCCGCTGTGGACGGAGTGGAACGGCAAGTACCGCGACACGGTACGGGACGTGTGGCGGGGCGAGCCGCGCACGCTGGCGGAGTTCGCCTCCCGCCTCACGGGCTCCTCGGACCTCTACCAGGACGACGGCCGGCGTCCGCTCGCCTCCATCAACTTCGTGACCTGCCACGACGGGTTCACGCTGCATGACCTGGTGTCGTACAACGACAAGCACAACCAGGCCAACGGTGAGGACAACCGGGACGGCGAGAGCCACAACCGGTCGTGGAACTGCGGGGCCGAGGGCGAGACCGACGATCCGGCGGTGCTGGAGCTGCGGCAGCGTCAGATGCGCAACTTCATCGCGACGCTGATGCTGTCCCAGGGCGTGCCGATGATCAGCCACGGGGACGAATTCGCCCGTACGCAGCGCGGCAACAACAACGCCTACTGCCAGGACAGCGAGCTGGCCTGGGTGGCGTGGCCCGAGGACGGCAGTGAGCTGCTGGACTTCACGCGCGCGATGGTGTGGCTGCGCAAGGACCATCCGGTCTTCCGCAGGCGCCGCTTCTTCCACGGCCGGCCCGTGGAGGGCACCCACGACGACCTGTCGGACATCGCCTGGTTCACCCCCGAGGGCAAGGAGATGCTCCAGCGGGACTGGGACTCGGCGCAGGCGTCGGCGCTGACGGTGTTCCTCAACGGGAACGCGATCTCGGAGCCCGGCTCGCGCGGCGAGCGCATCAGCGACGACTCGTTCCTGCTGATGTTCAACGCCTCGCACAAGTCACTGGACTTCGTGGTGCCGGTCAACCACGGCCGCCAGTGGCAGGTGGTCGTCGACACCGCCCGCGCGGACGGCGTACCGCCGGGCACGCGCACGAAGGTGCAGGCCGGGGACCGGCTGACGCTGGTGGACCGGAGCATGACGGTGTTGCAGCGGCCCGACTAGGAGAACGGACTCGTCCAGGGGAAGTCGATGACACGAAAGAGGGCAGGGCGGGTACGTAGGTTTCCATGACACCTGAGCGTCCTGACCCGGTGGTGCCGACGGCCACCTACCGGCTGCAGCTGCAGCCCGACTTTCCGTTCGAGGCCGCCGCGACGGCCGTACCGTACCTGGCGTCGCTCGGCGTCTCGCATCTGCATCTGTCCCCCGTCCTGGAGGCCGTCCCGGGCTCCGCGCACGGCTACGACGTCGTGGACCACGCGCGCGTGCGCGGCGAGCTGGGCGGCGAGGAGGGGCTGCGCCTGCTGGCGCGCACCGCGCGGGAGCACGGTCTCGGTCTGATCGCCGACATCGTCCCCAACCACATGGCGATGGCTCCGCGCCACAACCGCGCCCTGTGGGAGGTGCTCCGGGAGGGCCCGAAGTCGCCGTACGCGCGATGGTTCGACATCGACTGGGAGGCGCAGGGCGGCCGGCTGCTGCTGCCGGTGCTCGGACATCCCGTCGGCGCGGAGAGGGACGCCCTGGCGGTCGACGGCGACGTCCTGCGCTACTACGACCATGTGTTCCCGTTGCGTGAGGGCACCGAGGAGCTGCCGCTGCCGCAGCTCCTGGATGCGCAGTGGTATCGCCCGGTGTGGTGGCGGCTGGCCCGTACGGAGCTGAACTACCGGCGGTTCTTCAGCATCTCGGAGCTCATCGGGGTGCGGGTGGAGGACCCGGAGGTCTTCGAGGCCACGCACGCCAAGATCCTGCAGCTGCTGCACGAGGGCGTGTTCGACGGGCTGCGGATCGACCACCCCGACGGACTCGCCGACCCGGACGCGTATCTGCGGCGGCTCCACGAGGCGACCGGCGGCCGCTGGACGGTGGTGGAGAAGATCCTGTCGGACGGTGAGCACCTGCCGGCCTCCTGGCCGGTCGCGGGCACCACCGGATACGACGCCCTGCGGCACGTGGACGGCCTCTTCACGGATCCGGCGGGGTACGGGGAACTCCTCGGCCAGTACCGGCGTTTCGCGGCCCCTCAGACCGACCGTGGCGGGCAGTGGGAGGCGACCGTACGGCGGGCGGCGTACAAGGTGCTCACGCATGAGCTGGCCGCCGAGGTCGAGCGGCTGACCCGGGTCGCGAGCCGCCTGTGCGACACGTCGGCGGACCCCACGCTGCGCGACCGGGCACCCTGGGCGCTGCGCACCGCCCTGCAGGAACTCCTCGTCCGTCTGGAGGTCTACCGGCCGTACGAGTCCGGGGACGCCGCCGCGGTCGTCACCGAGGAGGCCGCGGCCGAGTCCCGGCAGGCCTTCGTCGTCCCCGAGGAGGCCGGTGCCGTCGACGTCGTACGCGACCTGGTGCTCGGGCGGGCCGATGACGGGCCCGGCCACGCGGATTTCCGGGCCCGGTTCGCCCAGACCGCGTCCGCGCTGCGCGCCAAGTCCGTGGAGGACACCGCGTTCTACCGCTATGTGCCGCTGCTGTCGGCTACCGAGGTGGGCGGGAACCCGGGCAGCCCGGCCGTGTCACCGGAGGACTTCCACGCCTACTGCGCGCGCGTGCAGCGCGACTGGCCGGCCACCGGTACCGTCGTCTCAACGCACGACACCAAGCGCAGCGCCGACGTACGGGCCGCGCTGGCCGTGCTCACCGAGTGCCCGCAGCGCTGGGCGGACGTCCTGGCCGAGGTGACCCGCACCGGCGAGGGCGTCCCGGACGCGCAGCTGGCGTGGGCGGCCTGGCAGACCGTGTTCGGGCTCGGCGCGGCGGAGGCGGACCGGGTGCAGGGGGCGCTGCTGAAGCATGTGCGCGAGGCCGGGCTGTACACGAGCTGGACGGAACAGGAGCCCCCGTACGAGGACGCGGTGGCCGCGTTCGTCGCGGCGGGGCCGTGCGGGGCTCCGGGCGCACGCGTGACCGACTTCCGCGCCACCCTGGAGCCCCACATCCGGGCGAACGTGCTGGGCACCGCCCTGGTCCAGCTGACGATGCCGGGCGTGCCCGATCTCTACCAGGGCACGGAGGGCGAGTACCGGGCGCTGGTGGACCCGGACAACCGGCGGCCCGTGTCCTTCCCTCCGGAGGATCCCGGCGACAAGGGCGCGGTGACCGAGGCGGCCCTGCGGCTGCGCGGGCGCCGCGCCGACGTCTTCGGTGACTCGGCGACATACGCGCCGCTGGCTTCGGAGGGTCCGGGCGCCGCGCACTGCGTGGCGTTCGTACGGTCGGGTGAGGTGGTGACCGCCGTGACACGGCTGTCCCTGCGGCTCGCCGAGGCGGGCGGCTGGCGCGACACGCTGCTGCCGCTGCCGCCGGGGCGGTGGGCCGATGTGCTCGCTCCGGAGCGGGAGTTCACCGGGCACGCGCGCGTGGACGAGCTGTTCGAGCGGCTGCCGGTGGCGCTGCTGGAGCGGGTGGGCTAGCCAGGCCGGCGGGGAGAGTCGGTGAGCGCTGGACGAGTCGCCCATGAGGGGCGCGTGTCCGGTGGTCCACGCCGTGGTGCAGGCCGTACGAGCGGGGAGCTGGTGGTCCGTGCCCGGCGCACGGATGAACGGCGTGCTCAGCCGGCTGCCGTGCCAGCTCAGCAGCAGCCCCATACACCCATTCGGGTGATTTCGAGGCGGGCGCGGAGACCGCCGGGGGCCACGCATCGGCGCCGCACGGGGCCCCGTAACCCTGCTGGCACCAACGGCCCTTCCCGCTGCCGGTAAATGCATCTGGGCGCCCCCTGGAGCCTCCCCCGCCACCGCCTTGACACTGCACGGCGACCGTGGGGTACTGCGGATTGCGAAGCCGGGCGGATGTGACGGGGGTGAGTGTCCTGCCGGAGCCGCGCTACCCCACCGTTTCCGAACTTGTCTCGTCCGCCCGGACGTTGGCCGCTCACCGGCCCGGCCTCTGTGCCCTGAGACAAGTGGGGGTCTCCCGCGCGGGCAGACCCCTCCACCTACTGTCGATGGGCCACGCCCGCCGCGCCGTCCTGGTCGTCGCCGGCGCCCACGCCAACGAGCCGACCGGGGGCTCGACGACCCTCGCCCTCGCGGAACGGGTGCTGCACGAACGGCAGTTGCGGGCCGACACCTCCTGGCACTTCCTGCTGTGCGCCGACCCCGACGGAGCGAGCCTGCATGTGACCCCGGCGCCGCGCAGCCTCCACGACTACCACCGCGGCTTCTTCCGGCCCGCCGCACCCGAGCAGCCGGAATGGGCGCCGTCCGCACTGCCGCCGGACCGGCTGCCGCCGGAGACCCGCGCCCTGACCCACGTCATCGACGAGTTGCGCCCCTTCCTCCAGGTGACCCTGCACGGCACCGACCTGGGCGGCAGCTGGGTGCAGCTGACGAAGGACGTTCCCGGTCTCGCCGAGCCGTTCGCCAAGTCCGCGGCGGAGCTGCACATCCCGGTGGAGACCGGCGCCTCCGACGCCGCGGGCTGGCCCGCCTCCGGACCCGGCGTGCATGTGATGCCCGGCCCCGGCGCGGGCGCCGCGTACCCGAGCATGCCGGACGACGCGCGGCACAGCACCTGGTACCACGTGCACCGGTACGGCGGTCTGACCGCGGTCGTCGAGGTGCCGATGTGGGCGAGTGACCTCGTGGACGACCCGGCGCCGCATCCGGCGCCGGCAGCCGAGATACGGCGGCTGGCGGGACGGCTGCTGCGCGACTCGCTCGAAGTGGAGCGGGTGCTCGCCGAGGCGCTGCCGCGGCTCGTCGACGTCGACGGGCCCCTGCTGCGCGCGGCCAGATGGGCGCTGGAGCTGGTTCCGGGGCTGGCCGAGGACTGGATCCACACACAGCCCGCCGACGATTCCATGGCGTACGTCGGAAGCGTGGACGCGTTCGCGCGCCGGCTGCCGTTGCGGGCGGCGGCCATGCTGATGCGGGTCCTCCAGGAGAACGGCGACCACGCGGCGCCCCAGTTGGAGCGCCTCGTCGCTACCTGGAGCGACGCCTTCGCGGAACGTTTCCGCGCCCGCTGGGTGCCACTGGAGCACCAGGTCGAGCACCAGTCCCGCACGGTCGTCGCGGCGGTGCGGCACGCGCGCGACCGGGAGGCGTGACGCCTCGGGTGACCGGTGCCCCCATGGGCACACCCTTCACGCGCGCGTACCGGCCGGGCCCGCCCGATGGTCAGGCGGGGCGCGCGAACACCGACCCCGTCGAGGCCGTCATCACGCACGGGTTCGAGAACGTCTTCGTGTACGTGACCGGCCGTCCGTTCCACTCCCCGCGCGCGTGGACGGTCACCGGCGCGTAGATCATCGTGCAGAAGGTGTCCTTCTGCGGGATGCCGCCGATGTCGCCGCCCGCGGCCTCCAGTTCCGCGCAGGCCTCGGCCGCACGTGCGGGCCCCTGGGGCGGGTTGCACAGGAGCAGCTTGCCGGGCGTCTCGCCGGCCCGTGCGTCGCCCTGGGTGACCGTGAGGTAGAGCCAGTTGTCCGGGGGAGCCGGCCGGGGCCCCGCCTGCGCCGGGGTCGCGGAGGCGACGAGGAGGGCGACCGCCGCGAGCAGGCCGCCCCGTACCGCTTTCGCTGTGGTGAAGTGCGTCATTCCCGATGCATCGGCACGGCGGCCTGTGAGCCCCACCCCGACTCACCCGAACGGGAGCGCACCGGCCCGTGCCGTCCGGCCAGTTCGAAGGCGGCGAGCACCACCCGGGCCTGGTACTCCACCTGCCGGGCGACCGGGATCCAGCGGGCCCCGCAGCCGTCGCGGTAGTCCGCGCACCACGCGTCGACCAGCCGGTCCAGCTCCGGCAGCACCCCGGCCGGGTCACGGCCCGCGCCCGCGACGAGCTGGTGCAGCAGCCCCGCCGTACGCAGCGCGAGCCGGCGTCCGGCGATGCGCAGGGTGGCCAGGTGGGCGGTGCTGAGCGGGGGCAGCGGGCGCGCGCCGTCGGCTCCGTCAGCGTCCTCGATGTCCGGATCCCATGCGTCGGCGAGGCCGGGGCAGACGAGTAAATAGTCGTCGACCGGGGCGAGCAGGCGCGCCGCGTCCGGTGCGCCCGCGTGGTGGGACCGGATCCGCGCCAGGAGCCGCTGCAGCACCTCGGTGTCGTGGCGCAGCGTGTGGCTGACGGTCCGCAGCACTCCGGCCGGGTCGGCGGGCTCGGTGGCGTCCTCCACGGCGGCCACGCTCCACATGGGCGCCTCGACGACCGCGGTCACGGTGCCGTACGGGTGCGGGTGGAACCAGGTCGACTCGACGGCGGCCTCGGTGATGGCGGCGGCCAGGTCGCCCCGCTGCGGCGGCGGGATCCGGTAGACGGCGGGGCCCAGGCCGGGCCAGTACAGGGTGTCGTACGGGCCGAGTTCGCGCGGGATGCCGAGGCGCGCCGCGGTGTGCGCGATGCGTCCGGCGAGGCCGGGGAGGTCGCGGGTGAGTTCGACGAAGCCGCCGCCCACGTCGACGCCGTGCAGGGAGCACTGGAGGAACGGCCGCAGTTCGTCCTGGAGGTCGAGCAGGGCGCGGGTCTCCGGCAGTACGGCGGCTGCCGCGCCGTCGGGCAGCCATTCGGGCTGCTCCAGGAAGCCGGGCCGAAAGAAGTGCCGGAAGTAGTGGCCCAGGGTGTACGGCCCGTGCAGCCAGCCCTCGTTGCGGCGCAGGCCGTCGGGGTCGAGGCAGAGCAGCAGGTTCCAGGTGGCGTCGGCTCCTTCGGTGAGCCGGGGGTCGGCGAGCGCTCTTTCGGCGAGCCGCAGGGCGGTGGCGCCGCCCACGGGTTCGTTGGCGTGCGGGCCGGCGACGACGAGGGCCTGGCGGCTGCCGTGGCCGACGGACAGCAGCCACAGGGGCGTGCCCGCGCGGGAGCTTCCGACACGGCGCAGTCGGGCGTCCCGGGGATGCCGGGCGACGAGCGTCGCCGCCCGGGCGTGCAACTCGTCGACGGTCGGGTAGCGGAGGAGTGGCGGCAGGGCACACCTCCACAATGTGGTGCCGTCGGTTCACCTGGTGTGCATGGTGTACGCACAGTCAGTCACGAGATGACGGGTACGTCAACACCGCGAGAGGCAATGGCATTTCGGCCACCGGGGCGCGATCCCGACCGGCGCCGGACTCAGTTCGAGGCGAGCCGGAACGACATCCGCCCGAAGCCGACCTGATCACCCTCACGGACGACGGCGGCACCGATGACACGTCGCCCGTTGACCGTCGTCCCGTTGGTCGAGCCGAGGTCCCGCAGCACCCATATGCCGCCCTGCCGACTGAGTTCGGCGTGCACCCGGGACACCGTCTCGTGGGTCAGCCGGAGTCCGTTGGCGGGGTCGCGCCCTATGCGCAGCGGATGGCCGTTGCCCGCGTGGGGCAGCAGCAGCTTGGGCAGCCGCTCGGCCTGCCAGGCCCTGCGCAGCCGTACCGTGAAGCCGGAGACGGCCTCGACGGTGCCGAACACCAGCCGCGACAGCCGGCTCTCGGTGGGCAGGTCGGCGGTGAGGAGCGCGAGGTCCTCGGACCGTCGGGCGGTCAGGGCCAGCTCCATGCGCCGGATGAATGTGTCGTGCGACAGGCGGCCCATGGCGACGCCGTCCCGGAGCACCTTCAGCGCCCTGTCGCGCTCCGCGTCGGAGATCCGCGCGGGGTACGTGTTGAACTCGAAAAACGGCGTCACGCTCGTGATTGTCGGGCAGTGAACGCCGGGTGTCCAGAAAAGGTGAGAACAGCCGCCACGCGCGCGTGCTCCGACGACACCCGCCGCAAAAGGGAAGATTCAAAAGCGGATTGATCTCGTTTGAAGCACCATGGACGGGCTACATCACGGTGAGCAGACGAAGGGGAACCGTCCGTGCAGTTCGAGGTGTGGGCACCGCAGGCAGACCGTGTGACGCTCCAGTGCGAGAGCGCCACGCGCGCGTTGGAGCGCGATCCTGACCGAGCGGGCTGGTGGAGGGGGGAGGCCGAGGCCGATGACGGCTCGCGGTACGGGTTCGCGCTGGACGGCGGCCCCGTGCTGCCCGACCCGTGCTCGCGTCGGCAACCGGACGGCCCGGACGGGCTGAGCGCGGTCGTCGACCACGAGCGGTACACGTGGCGCAGTGAGTGGGCCGGGCGCCCGCTGCCCGGCGCGGTCCTGTACGAACTGCATGTGGGCACGTACACCCGCGAGGGCACCCTGGACGCGGCCGCCGAGCGGCTCGGGCATCTCGTCGAACTGGGCGTCACGCACGTCGAGTTGATGCCGGTGTGCCCGTTCCCCGGGCGGCACGGCTGGGGGTACGAGGGGGTGTCGCTGTGGGCGGTGCACGAGCCGTACGGCGGCCCCGAGGCGCTGAAACGGTTCGTCGACCGGGCGCACGAACTGGGCCTGGGCGTGGTCCTCGACGTGGTGCACAACCACCTGGGGCCGTCCGGGAACTACCTCCCCCGGTTCGGCCCGTACTTCACCGACACGCACCACACGCCCTGGGGTTCCGCCGTCAACCTGGACGCGCCCGGTTCGGACGAGGTGCGCGCGTATCTGCTGGGCAGTTCGCTGGCGTGGCTGCGGGACTACCGGATCGACGGGCTGCGTCTGGACGCGGTGCACGCGCTGGCCGACACGCGCGCGTGCCACTTCCTGGAGGAACTGTCGACGGCCGTGGACGCCCTGGCCGCCGACCTGGGCCGGCCGCTCTTCCTCGTCGCCGAGGCCGATCTGAACGACCCCCGGCTGGTCACCCCGCGCCAGGAGGGCGGCCTGGGCCTGCACGCGCAGTGGAACGACGACTTCCACCACTCCCTGCACACGGCGCTGACCGGCGAGTCCCAGGGCTACTACGCCGACTTCGCGCGTGCCCCGTTCGCGGCGCTCGCCAAGACGCTCACGGGCGGCTACTTCCACGACGGCACGTATTCGAGCTTCCGGGGCCGGTGCCACGGCCGCCCCCTGGACCGCACGCGCGTGGCCGCGCACCGGCTCCTCGGCTACGCCCAGACCCACGACCAGGTGGGCAACCGCGCCCTGGGAGACCGGCTTTCGGCGTCCCTCTCCCCCGGGCTGCTGGCCTGCGCGGCGACACTGACGCTGACCGCGCCGTTCACGCCCATGCTGTTCATGGGCGAGGAGTGGGCCGCGGGCACTCCCTGGCAGTTCTTCACCGACCACACCGACCCCGAACTCGCCGAGTCCGTACGCCGGGGCAGACGGCGGGAGTTCGCCGCACACGGGTGGGCCGAGGAGGACGTGCCCGACCCGCAGGACCCGGCGACCCGCGACCGTTCCTGCCTCGACTGGTCCGAGCCGGAGAACGAGCCCCACGCGCGCGTGCTGGCCTGGTACCGCCGCCTCATCGCCCTGCGCCACGAGCAGGCCGACCTCACCGACCCCGACATCGCCGACACCAAGGTGGCCTACGACGAGGTGGGGCGCTGGCTCGCCTTCCGGCGCGGGGACGTCCGCGTGGCCGTCAACTTCGCCAAGGAGCCGGCGGCGATCCCTCTGGGCCCGCATCCGGCGCAGGTGCTCGCCGCGTGGGAGCCGGTCGAAGCGCCGGGCGCGGACGGAATGCTGCATCTGCCCGGGGAGTCGTGCGTGGTGCTGTTGCAGGCGTGAGCGGTGCCCGCGTCGGTGCGGGGCGCTGAACGAAGATGCGCGTAAGCGTTTGCGCAATCGCTTGCGCGTGACCTGTGCACCCTGTTGGCCTCGGCCCGGCGTCCCCTATGCCCCCTCGTCCTTCTCCTCGTCCCGCAACTCCGTCACCCGCTCCAGCAGGATCGCCTCCCAGGCCCGCTCCAGCTGCTCCCGCAGCAGAGGCAGGGGGCCGGCGCCCCGGCCTTCGAGGCGTTCGGCGAGGCGGATCAGGGTGTCGCAGCGGGCGAGCCAGAGGCCGCGCAGACAAGGGCGGGCGCCGTAGCCGGCGAGGGTGGCGGCGCGGACGGCGGCGGGGGATCCGACGGCGAGCGCGAGGCCGGCGATGTCCTCGGCGGGGTCGCCGAGGACCGCGTCGGCCCAGCCGAGGACGCCGCGTACCCGGCCGTCGGCGCTGACCACGAGGTGCTCGCCGGTGAGTGCGTGGTGGACGAGGACCGCGGTGCCGGGCTGGGCGGCGAGCTGGACCGCGGCGGCTGCGGTGAGCTGCTGGAGGCGTACGGCGTCGAACTCGTCGGCGGCGGCGAGGCGCCCGGCGGCGCGTTCGGCGGACCGGCGCAGCGCCTCCAGGGAGCGGGGTGCGGCGCGCGGGACGCCGAGGGTCTCGGCCTGTCGTACGGGCACCTCGCGCAGCCCGGTGAGCAGCCCGGCCAGGTCGGCCTCCCCGACGGCGGACACGTCGTGCTCCTCGGCCGAGCCGCCGGGCACCTTGGTGTCCAGGGTGTAGGTCAGCCCGGGAGCCCACTCGCCGTGCGCCACGCTCGTCGGCACGGCGACCGGGAGGTGCGGGCGGACGAGGTCGCGCAGGCGCAGTTCGCGGCGCTGGCGGACGGTGGCGTCGCGGTCGGGGGCCAGACGCAGGACATGGCGGGTGCCGACCCACCAGGTGGCGTGCCCGCCGCCCTCGGCGACCGGCCGGACGTCGGGTCCGGCGGCGCCCTTCGCGGCGTAGGCGCCGTCCTTGAGCAGAGAACGGACCAGTCGGCGGACGGTGTCCGCGGTGGGTGTCGGTGCCTGGGTCATGGTCGCGCCGTCGTCGCTCGAAGTCGTCGTGGGAGGCTCCTGATGCTCGGTCAGTTCACTATGACCAGCTCGCGAGTGGTGTCGTTGAGGCGGCGGGCGCCGTCCTCGGTGACCGTGACGATGTCCTCGATGCGGACGCCGAAGCGGCCGGGCAGATAGACGCCGGGCTCGACGGAGAAGCACATGCCGGGCACGAGGGGCTGCTGCTCGCCCTCGATCATGTACGGCGGCTCGTGCGTGGTGACGCCGATGCCGTGTCCGGTGCGGTGGATGAAGTAATCGCCGTATCCGGCGTCGGCGATGACCGCGCGGGCGGCCCGGTCCACCTCCTGGCAGGCCACCCCGGGCCGTACGGCCCTGAAGCCCGCCTCCTGGGCCTCGCAGACGAGGTCGTGGACCCGGCGCTCCTCGTCGGTCGGTTCGCCGACGTGGACCGTGCGGGAGGTGTCGGAGCCGTAGCCGTCCTTCAGGCCGCCGAAGTCGAGGACGACCATGTCGCCGTGCTCGATGACCCTGTTGCCGACTTCGTGGTGCGGATTGGCCCCGTTCGGGCCGGAGGCGACGATGGTGAAGTCGACCTGGGAGTGGCCGAACCGGCGCAGCAGATCGGCGAGGTCGGCGGCGACGTCGGACTCCTTGCGGCCGGCGAAGGGAACCTTCCGGATCTCCTCGAACGTTGCGTCTGCGGCCGCCCCGGCGGCCGCCAGAAGCCTCAGTTCCGCCGCGTCCTTGACAGCACGGAGCATCGGCAGGGCCTCGGTGAGGGAGGCGTAGGAGGTGCCGGGCAGCGCCTTCTGCAGGCCCAGCAGATGCATGGCCCAGGCGTTGTCGCTGATGCCGAACCGCCCGATGGAGTCGAGGAGCGCGGCGGTGGCGGCGTAGGGGTCCTTGCCGTCGGTCCAGTCCCGCAGCCTCAGCGCGGGCGCACCGGCCGCCTTCGCCGCGTCCGGGGCCTCCAGGGTGGGCACGACGAGTACGGGATCCTGCCCGGGGGTGAGCACCAGCAGGGTGAGCCGTTCGGTGACCGCGGTGGGCGCGTAACCCGTCAGCCACACGAGGTCCGGCCCCGGCGCCACGAGCAGCCCGGCGAGCCCCGCGTCGGCGGCCGCCCGCGCCGCGCGCTCCATCCGGGCCCGGTAGTCGTCGGCGCCGAAGGGCGCGGGCGCGGTGCCGGTCATCCTGGCCTCCCTGTGCGGCTCAAAGGACTACGGGGAGCATCCTGCCCGCACGGCGGGGGTCGCGCGAGCCGATTGGCCCGACCTTTCGGCGCGGCGCCGACCACCGCCCTTGACGGAAGGCCATTGATCAACCGTTAGAGCTAATGCATAGATGGCCGCAAGCCATTAAAACCATCCTCGGGAACGAAGGCGGAGTACGAGAAGGCCGTCCGCATCCTGGGCCTGCGCGACGGCCACGCGCCGTTCCCGGTGCCGACCTGCCCGGGCAACGCACACGTGGTCAGGTGACGACGCCCGGAATAACCGTCAACTGCTGGTAGCCACCGCCCTCATGACGCACCGTCAAGGTGACCGCGGCTCCCGGTCGGGTGTCGGCGACCGCTTGCGCGAGGTCGGCGGCCGAGTCGATCCGGGTCGTGTCGAAGGCGAGGAGTACGTCACCCCTGACCAGGCCCGCCGTGTAGCCCGGGCCGGGCACATGGACGCCGACGACCAGCGCTCCGGACTTCTCGGCGTCCACGGCCTCCACGCCGAGCGTGGCACCTGCGGGCGCCGGTGACGGGGTGGGCGTGGCCGGCGGTGGAGTGGGGCCGGGGAGCGCCGAGGCGGACGGGTTCAGCGGCGCCGCACCGTGGCCCGGTCGGCCCGAACTCCCGGCCTGGCCTTGCAGATCGGCCAGTTTGCTCATGCCGATCACGGTGGCGCCCACCGTCCCGAGGCCGACGCCGGACAGGATCAGGACCGTCCCGACGAACAGGCCGAACAGCAGGGTGGTGAGCCGTCGGCGACGCCGGCGGGCGGCGTGCGGGCGCCGGACGGGCCCGGGCGTGGGGCTCCCGCCGGGCGCGGGGCTGCCGCCGGGCTCCTGACCGGGCATCGGCTTGGGACGCAACGCTGTCTGTTCCATGTCTCGCCTCCGGCTGAGAACTACCCGGAGCGCCGGCGCACGACGAGCCACGAACGAGTGAGACTGACCCATGGTCAAGAACGGGAAGCCATAGTGACTCACGCCCGTTCGGTCAACGCCTCCACCACCGCTGCCGCCGCTCCCCGCACCGCTCCCCCGTGCACCAGCTCCGTGCGGTGCACGACCCGCGGTTGCGTGACCGGCACGGCGACCGTACCCGGCACCGCCTCGGCCGCCGAGCGGGGCAGCAGGGTCAGGCCGTGCCCCGCGGCGGCCAGGGCGGTGAGGGTGCGGACGTCCGTACCGTCGTAGCGAAGGGCGGGGCGGAAGCCGTGACCGCCGTTGGCGGCCCGGAGATGGGCGAGCGGCAGTCCCGTGTCGGGGGCGTCGAGCCAGCGGGCGTCGGCGAGGTCGCCCAGGCGCAGTCCGGAGCGCCGGGCCAGCGGATGCGTAGCGGGCAGGAGGACGCATACGGGTTCCTCCCCCACGCCGTACGTGGTCAGCGGCGCCACGTCGGGCAGCCGCAGCGGATCGCTGGGCGCGGCCAGGCCGTCGACCAGACCGAGGTCGGCTGTGCCGGTGGCCACGGCCGCCGGAATCCCGTCGCGAGACAGCACCCGCAAGGTCACGCCCGCGACCGGGAGCGCGGCCAGGACCCGGGGCCCGAGCGCGGTCGGCGCGGCGGCGAGCGTCAGGCCGTGCGCGGGCGCCACCGCCATCCGTACGACGTCCGCGCGCGCCGCGTCCAGGCGCAGCAGCAACGGTCCCGCGTGTTCGAGCAGCCGCTCACCGGCCGCTGTCGGAGCGACGGGGCGGCGAGTGAGCAGCGAAGCCCCCAGGTCCTGTTCGAGCGCCGCAATGTGCTGGGAGACCGCCGACTGGGTGTAGCCGAGGTCGCGGGCGGCGTCGGAGAAGGAGGCGAGGCGGGCGACGGTGACGTACGTACGCAGGAGGTGCGGGTCCATGCGCCTCAGGATCCCACCGCATCAGCATGGCTTATCGACAGTGCAGAAATCATCGTTGGACGTGAACCTCTGGGCGAACCCAGGATGAAGACCATGACGAACACAGCAGCCCGTCTCGCCCTGGTCGGCGACCGCTCCCCCAACGTCGCCTCGCACACCCGGATCCCCCTCCTGCTCGACGCGCTCGCCGAGCGCGACCGGCTGGTGCTCGACGCCTACTGGATCGGTTCCGAGGACGCCGAGGACCCCGACGCCGTACGCGGGTTCGACGCGGTGTGGGTGCTGCCGGGCAGTCCGTACCGCAGCGAGGCCGGTGTGCTCACGGCGATCCGTACGGCGCGCGTGGAGGGCATTCCGTTCCTGGGCACGTGCGGCGGGTTCCAGCACGCCCTCCTCGAGTACGCCCGTGACGTCTGCGGACTGACGCGGGTGGCCCACGCGGAGAACGACCCCGCCGCCGAGGACCCGCTCATCGAGCCGCTGGCCTGTTCGCTCGCCGGACACGAGGCCGTGGTCAGGATCGAGCCGGGCTCCCTCGCGCAGACCGTGATCGGCTCCGAGCGGACGGTCGAGCGCTACTTCTGCGCATACGGCCCGACCCGCCACCTCGACACCCTGCGCACCCACGGGCTGCGCTTCACCGGCCACGACGAGGACGGCCACCCACGCATCGCCGAACTCCCGGGCCATCCCTTCTTCCTGGCCTCGCTCTTCCAGCCGGAACTGTCCGGTGACGGATCGCGCCCGCACCCGATGGTCCGCGCGCTGGCCCGCGCAGCCGTGGAACACGCACGTCAGGCCGCCACGGGACATGTACGTCAGCCCGTGTGAGCCGAGCGGCACCTCCCATTGTCAGTGGCGGCTGTTACGTTCTGTGACATGACCGATCACGCCTTGCGGCTTCTCAGGCAGGACTCCCACCTGGCCGAACTGGCCGCGTTTCCCTTCAACTTCGACCTGGCTCGCGCGGACGCGGCCCATGTCGAGCCGGTCCGCCTGGCCTCGGGCGGACCGCTGGAGGTGGTGGCCGGGGACGACACGGGCGGTACGTATTTCGTGTGCGCGGACGGCTCCCTGCTCTACGCCGACTCCGAGGGCTCGGCCGGGATCATCGGCTCGAGTGTCGACGAGGCGCTGGAGACAGTGATCGGTCTGCCAGGCTGGCACGACTACTTGGATCTGTCGCCCAGCGACGGCGAGCAGGCGATCCTCGCGCGGGTCGCGGAGATCGAGGAGGAGATCCGGGAGTACCACTCGATCGACGAGGAGCGGGCCGAGCTCCGTGCCGCGCTGGGCCTGCCCGAGCGCTCCCCGGTCGAGCTGATCGGGATGCTGCATGCCGCCCTGTTGCGCACCGAACCCGATTTCCTGCTGCTGAACGGGGAGGAGTTGTGCGCCTACGACCTGCTCGACCAGCATCCCCGGCCCCCGCTGTGGGAGCCGGTGCTCGCGCGCGGCCGCGCCGATCTGGCCGCGCTGCGGGCGGGCGAGCGGACGGTGTGGGATCTGATGGCCGAGGATCCCGTACGACGCCGACTCGCCCTGCGTGCCGCACAGTTCGACCGCGCGGAGGGCGACCTCGGTCTGCTGAGGCATCTGCTGCGGCATGAGGCGGACTCGTCGATGACCGACGAACTGCGGCTCGCGGCCGTACTGGTGGGGCTGCGGGGTGACGTCGCCGATCTGCCCTTGCTGCATGAGGTCCGGGAGACGGACTTCGACACGCACTGTGGCCTCAGCGAGATGCCCCAACCGGGCGCGGACGCCGCCGAATTGGTGCGCTGGGCCCGGGACCTGGACGACTCGCTGTTCGGTGCGGACCCGGCCGACGAGCCGCTCTGCACCTGGACCGAGCTGGCCCTGGACCAGGGCATGACCGAACTCGCCCGGACCGCACTGATCCGCAGGCTCGACGAGATCGTCATGGATCAGAGCACGCTCCGACGGGCCGGGGATCCGGGACGGCTGGAGACATCCCGCCTCAGCTCGCTCGCCCGTGAGTTGGAACGGGCGGGCGACCTCCCCCAGGCGCTGCGCGCCCAGCGCCTCCACACCACCCTCCAGGACACGGCCTGGGATCGTGTCTCGGCCTGCCTGACCCAGGCCCGCCTGGAGCGCGAGTGCGGGCAACTCCCGTACGCCACCCGCACGTTGGCCACCCTTCTGGGCATCCTGGCGAATCCGGGCGACGACTCCCTGCGTCACTGGCACAGCGTCAACCTCGGTCGCTTCATAGCCGAGGAGCACTACGTCCTCACCCGAGCCCTGGCCGAAGCGGGCCCCTCCGAGGACGCCCGCGCGCTCCTCACCGCCGCTGACGCGATACTCGGCGAGCTCTCGGAGAACGCCGCGAACGGCGTCCGGGAGCTCGCCGAGGAGACCGCGGAGCGGGTGCGGGACTTGAGCTGACCGCCGACCTCAGCAGATGACCGCTGACGTCAGCCGACGGGCAGCGCCGGCGGACGGTCCGGGAGGAAGCCGTGGGCGCGCCGGGCCAGCCAGTCGGCCTTGTAGCGGTCGACCGTCCGGTGCCAGTTCAGGATGCCCGCCATCCAGTTCTGCAGGTCGGTGACATAGCCCTGCATGATCGCGCGGGCCTCGTCGGAGAGCCCGAAGTCCTCGTAGACGACGGGCAGTTCATGGGCGGCGACATGCTGGAACTGCTGCATGCGCTGGGTCATCAGGTCATGGACGACGCCGACCGCCGTCGGGTAGTCGCAGCCGAAGAAGTTCTGGACGACAAGGACAGCGTTGTGGATCTCGCCCTCGTACTCGATCTCCTTCTGGTAGGAGAAGACGTCGTTCACCAGGCAGGCGTAGTCGACGGCCGCGTTCTCCAGGGAGCGGACGGGGCCGCTGCGGTACACCTCCGCGGGGACGGCGGGGCCGTGGCCCATCCGGCACAGGCTCATGGTGAGGTCGGCGCCGAAGGTGGCGCGCCGCATCTCCAGGTAGTCGACCGGGTCGGGGACGCGGTTCTGGAGCTGGTTGGACAGCTCCCACACCCAGCTCTCGGTCATGACGTCCACCGTGGCCTTCACGGTGCGCCGTTGCTCGGTGGTCATCTCCGCCGTCGTGCGGGCCCAGAGGTCGATCAGTCCGCGTTCCATCGCGTTCGCGGGGGCGGGGACCTCTTCGCCGTCGACGGGCATGCAGGCGGACAGGCGCTCCGTGGTCAGGCGGGCGGCGGCCAGGTCGCGGCGGTGGCCGAAGACGAGCGGGTAGTAGTCGTCGCCATAGGTGCCCCAGGCGAGCCACTGGGCGCTGAGGTCGAGTGCCTCGGGGGTGGCGTCGGGGTCGAGGCCCGCCGAGCACAGCGCGAGGTCGTAGGCGCGGAGTTTGTCCTCGTCCCAGACGCCTTCCTGGAGGATGCCCATGCGCTGCGCCCAGCCGGTGAGGCGGTGGCGGGCGTCATCGAGGTGCGGGCTCAGTTCCACCTGGAAGGGCATGTGGAAGTCGGGCAGCAGGGACGGGCCGACCTTCTGGAACGGGACATGGGTGTAGGCACGCAGACGCTCGGCGCCGGCCGTGGCGAGGAGAGCGCCGACGTCGGCGGCGGAGGTGCCGGGGCCGGTCAAGCCCTGCCAGGGGGAGGTGGCTCGAGCGCGCTCGTTCATGTACCGGCTGGAGCGCATGTGCCATTCGTGGCCACCGGACTGCCAGTCCTGAAGTCCCTTGGTGTACGCGGCGATCGCGGCGAGTTCTCCGGGGGTGAGGCCCTTCTCCAGGGCCAGCGCGGGCACTTCGGTGAGGGCGGTGTGCTCGAACTGGTGCAGCCGGGAGGTCAGGATGTCGTTGACGGTGTCGGCGGCCTCCTGGGTGGTGCAGCCGAAGAAGGTCTCCAGGACGAGTACGCCGTTGCTGAGTTCGCCCTCGTCCTCGACCTCCCGCTGGTAGGAGAAGAGGTCGTTGCGCAGGTGCACCGCGTCGGAGAACGTCTCCATCAGGACCCTGAGCGGCCTCGACCCGGCGACGGCCGCGGGCACTTCGGCGGTCGCGTACTCCACGAGCCCCGACGACCAGGGGGCGCCGCCCACCTTGCGGCGCATCTCGATGTATTCGACGGGGTTGGCGATCCGCCCCTCGTTGATGTTGGACAGCTCCCACAGGGACTCGTTGAGCAGATGCTCGGTGGCGACGGAGAAGCGCGCCCGCCAGTCGGCGGACATGGCGGGCACCGTGCGGGCCCACAGGTCGGCGAGGCCGGCCTCCACCGGGTTCTGCGGCTCGGGCACCTCGGCGGACAGGTCCATCGGCATGAACAGCGGCAGCCGGTCCAGGTAGGCCTTGCCGCCGGCGCGGTCCTGGGTCCGCTTGAAGATCTCCAGGAAGTGGTCGTCGAAGAAGAAGACCCACACGTACCAGTCGGTGATGAGGGAGAGGGCGGGTCCGTCGCAGTCGGGATGGGTGTAGGCGCAGAGCAGGCCGTAGTCATGCGCGTCGAGGTCGGACTGTTCCCAGATCCCGGACCCCTCCAGCATGCCCATCTCGCGCGCCCACGCGGTCGAGTGGGCGCGGGCCTCGTCGACATGCGGGTTCAGCCGCGCGGGGTACGGCATGTAGAAGTGCGGGAGTTCGAAGGGCTGCTGCGTCATGGCCGGGCCCTACCCACGCGTTTCGGGCGGCATCCGCGGCCCCGGACATGATCACACCATCGCGTGAATCAGCGGTGAATCCGGGAGTTCTCGACGGGACTTGTGGCGTTCATCTCTACGCGCGCAGACTACGGAAATTCACGTGCCCCTCCGTAAGGGAGTTCCGATGAACCAGCCCAGATCCCTCTCCCGCCGCACCACGCTCGCCGCACTCGCCGGGGCGGCGCTGGCCGGCACCTCGGCCCTGCCGGCAGCGGCATCGGACCGCCGTGGTCGTGCGGTGCGTTTCGCCACGTTCAACGCCTCCTTGAACCGCGGCACTCAGGGCGCGCTCGTCACCGATCTGTCCACGCCGGACAACACCCAGGCGAAGAACGTCGCCGAGACGATCCAGCGGGTCGACCCGGACGTGCTGCTGATCAACGAGTTCGACTACGTCGAGTCCGGTGCGGCGGTCCGCCTCTTCCTGCGCAACTACCTCGCCGTCGGGCAGAACGGCGCGAAGCCGGTCCGCTACGGGTACCACTTCACCGCCCCGGTGAACACGGGCGTGGCCTCGGGTCTGGACCTCGACGGGCGCAACGGCGCGGTGACGACGCCCGGTTCGGACGCGTACGGCCAGGACGCGTACGGGTACGGCTGGTTCCCCGGGCAGTACGGCATGGCCGTGCTCTCCAAATACCCGATCGACACCCGCGCGGTGCGCACGTTCCAGAATTTCCTGTGGCGGGACATGCCGGGCAACCTCATGCCGACCGATTACTACAGCGCCGAGGCGCAGGCGGTCCTCCGGCTCTCCTCCAAGAGCCACTGGGACGTGCCGGTGTGCGTCGGTCACGAGACCGTGCACTTCCTGGTGTCGCACCCCACGCCGCCCACCTTCGACGGCCCTGAGGACCGCAACGGCCGGCGCAACCACGACGAGATCCGCCTGTGGGCCGACTACATCGGCGGGCGCCGGCGCAGCTCGTACCTGTACGACGACAAGGGCAGGCGCGGCGGTCTGCGGCCGGGGGCGCGCTTCGTGCTGGCCGGCGATCAGAACGCCGATCCGTACGACGGCGACAGCTACGACCACGCCATCCGCCTGCTCCTCGACCACCCGGCGGTCCACCTGCCCAAGGCGCCGCCCACGAGCAAGGGCGCGGTCGAGGCGACGCGGCTCCAGGGGGGTGCCAACACCTCGCACATCGGCGATCCCGCGTACGACACGGCGGACTTCGGCGACACCGCTCCGGGCAATCTGCGTGTCGACTACGTCCTGCCGTCCAGAGGGCTGATACCCGGGTCGAACGGCGTGTTCTGGCCGACGACCGACGACCCGCTGTACCGGCTGGTGGGTGGCGGGGCGAACGTGCCGACCTCCGATCACCGGCTGGTGTGGCAGGACGTGCGCGTGGTCTGACCGTCCCCGTCAGGACTGCTCCTCAGGACTCCCCGTCAGGACTCCCCGTCAGGCGCCCCGCACCGCCCGGCCCACCTCGGTCCGCAGCGCCACGAACTCGGGCAGTCCCCGGGTGGTGATCTGGTCCCGCTTGCCGGGGAGTTCGACCGGCAGGTCCCGTACGACGCGGGAGCCGGGGCCCGGGGAGAGGACGACGACGCGATCGCCGACGTAGACGCTCTCGTCGATGTCGTGGGTGACGAAGACGATGGTGGTGCCGTCGGTGCGGTGGACCTCGAGGAGGAGGTCTTCGAGGTCCTCGCGGGTCTGGGCGTCGAGGGAGCCGAAGGGCTCGTCCATGAGGAGGAGCGAGGGGCGGCAGACCAGGGCGCGGGCGATGGCGACGCGCTGCTGCATTCCGCCGGAGAGCTGCCAGGGGTGACGGCGGGCGGCGCCGTCGAGGCCGACGCGTTCCAGGATCCGCTCGGCCTCGGCGCGCCGCTCGGTCCGGCCGAGGCCGCGGCGGCGCAGCGGCAGGGCGACGTTCTCGCGGACGGTGAGCCAGGGGAAGAGGGAACGGCCGTAGTCCTGGAAGACCACGGCGAGTTGGCCGGGCACGCCGGTGACCGGTGTGCCGTCGATCGTGACCGTGCCCTCGCGGGCGGGGAGCAGGCCCGCGATGGTGCGCAGCAGGGTGGACTTGCCGCAGCCGGACGGCCCGACGACGCTCAGGAGCTGGCCGTCGGGGACGGTGAGGGTGATGTCGTGCAGGACGGGGTGGTCGCCGTAGTGCTGGGCGACTTCGTCTAGGCGGAGCATCCGGGAGCGTCACCTGGCCCAGGGTTCGTAGAGCGCGCCCTCGGTGTCGGCGACGCGGAGGTGGAGGAGGTGCGGACCCGCGTCGTCGCCCGCGTTCAGGGCGCGGTCGAGGGCGGCGGGGAGGTCGTCGGGGTGGGCGGCGTACGAGGCGGGGCAGCCGAAGGCGGCGGCGAGGGCGGCGAAGTCGATGCCTTCGATGTCCGTGCCGGGGACGGGAGAGATGCCGATCCGGCGGCCGAGGGCGCGGACGGCGCCGTAGCCGCGGTTGTCGAGGACGAGGTAACTGACCGGTGCGCCGAGGCTCGCGGCGGTCCACAGGGCCTGCACCGAGTACAGCGCGGAGCCGTCGCCGATCACGCACACCACCCGGCGCCGGTCAGCGAGGGCTCGGCCGACCGCGAGAGGCAGTCCCCAGCCGAGGGCTCCGCTGCCGGTGGTCAGATAGCCGCCGGGGAGGTCGACGGGCACGCGCGCGTGGAGCGGGTCGCGGTGGCTGGGGGCCTCCTCGACGAGGACGCGGTCGTGGGGCAGGCGCTCGCGCAGGAGGTCGAAGACCAGCTCCGGGGTGATGTCCGGCGCGGCCGACACGGGTTCGGGTTCCGGGCGGGGCGGGGGCGGTGCGCGGTCGGGGTCCTTCAGCAGCGCGGTGAGGTGGGCGAGGGCCGGTTTGAGGGTGGTGACGAGGCTGGTGCCGAGGGGCAGCCAGGCCGCCTGCGCCGGGTCGCAGTCCAGGTGGAACAGCTCGGTGCCGGGAGGCAGGAGCGGTCCGTCGTCGGCGACGTGGTACGTGAACAGGGGCGCGCCGAGGGCCACGACCACGTCGTACGGTGCCAGGCGCGCGGCGAGTGCGCCTGCGACCGGGGGCAGGAAGCCCTGGAAGAGCGGGTGGGTCTCGGGGAAGCCCGAGCGGCCGGACATCGGGCTGATCCACACCGCCGACCTGGTGCGCTCGGCCAGCGCACGCGCCTCGGACTGCGCCTCCTCGTCGTCCACGCCGGGGCCGATCACGAGCGCGGGCCGGGCGCAGGCGTCGAGCCGGGCGGCCAGGTGGGCGAGCGTCGAAGGGGAGGCCATGAAGCCGTCGTGCACGGTCCGCGGCGCCACGGGCTCGGCGGGCCGGTCCCAGTCGTCCTCCGGTACGGAGACGAAGACCGGCCCGCGCGGATGGGTCATCGCGATCCGGTGCGCCTCGGCGAGGACGGCGGGCACGTCGGCGGCGCGTTCCGGCTGGCGGGCGAACTTCACGTACGGGCGCGGGAAGTCGGCGGGTTGGTCGGCGCCGAGGAAGGGGCGCAGCTGGATCAGCGAGCGTGCCTGCTGGCCCGCGACGATCACCAGGGGGACGCGGTCGCGGTAGGCGTTGAAGACGGCGCCGAGGCCGTGGCCGACACCGCCGGCGGAGTGGAGGGAGACGAAGGCGGCGCGCCGGGTGCCGAGGGCGTGTCCGGCGGCCATGGCGACGGCCGTGGACTCCTGGAGGCCGAGGACGTAGGTGAAGTCGTCGGGCCAGTCGCGGAACATGCGCAGTTCCGTGGAGCCGGGGTTGCCGAAGACGGTGGTCATGCCGGTGTCGCGCAGCAGCCGCACGACGGCGTGCAGGACGGTTCCGCTCATACGGGCCTCCCCTGCGAGCTCATATGAGCCTCCCCTTGCCGATCAGCCGTTTCTCGACCGCCAGCAGGCCGGTGTTGAGCAGGTATCCGAGGGCGCCGAGCAGGACCAGCGCAGCCCATACGGTGAGCAGGTCGGAACGGGACTGGGCGTCGGTGAGCGTAAAGCCGATGCCGTTCGCGGTGCCCGGCAGCAGTTCCGAGAACACCATGAGGATGAGGGAGAGCGAAAGGCTCAGGCGCAGCCCCGCGAAGATGCGCGGCAGCGCCGAGGGAAGGAGGAGGAAGCGGAGCCTTTCGACGGCGTTCAGCCGCAGGACCGCCGCGACATCGAGGCGCAGCGGGTCCGTGTTACGGGCCCCCTCCGCGGTGTTGATCAGCACCGGCCAGACCGCGCTGAAGGCGATCGACGCGACCTGCATCTGCGTACCGAAGTCGAGGACGACGACGAAGACGGGGACGAGGGCGGGGGGTGGTACGGCCCGCGCGAACTGGAGCACCGGGTTGCACAGCGCGTACGTCCGGCGCGAGCGGCCCACCGCCAAGCCGAGCGCGATGCCGACGACGGCGGCGATCAGGAACCCGGCGGCCATCCGGCCGAGGCTGGGGCCGATGTTGTCGACGGCCGCGTCGGTGAGGAAGACATGCCGGACCGGGCCGGAGAACCACAACTCGTAGGCGTGGTGGGCGATACGGCCCGGTGGCGGGAAGTAGACGCTGTCATGCGCCCGGGCGGCCACCTCCCAGCAGCCGACGGCGACGGCGAGCACGACCCAGCGCAGCAGCACACCGCCCACGGCAACCCGACCGACCTGCCGTACGCCACCGCCCCGCACCGCCACCGCCGCCGCACCGTCCCGGCTCACACGCCCCTCCCCCGATAGGCCGCCGCCCGCTCCCGCTGCTCCGGCGTCCACGGGAACAACCGCCGTTCGCCCCACACCAGGACGCCGTTGATGACGAGACCCAGCGCGCCCGCCCACACCACACCCGCGAGCACGTCCCGGGTGCCGTCCGTCGACAGGCTCGCCTGGGCGATGAAGATGCCGAGGCCCTCGCCGAAGCCCGCGAGGATCTCCGTGGCGACGGCGAGGATGAGCGCGACGGCGGCCGAGATGCGGATGCCGGCGGCGATGAAGGGGGCCGTGCCGGGGAGTTCGACGCGCAGCAGGACCGCGAGCCGCCCGAAGCCGAAGGCGCGCAGGGTGTCCTTGGCGAGGGGGTCGGTCTCGCCGAGGCCGTAGATGGTGTTGAAGAGGATCGGCCACACGCACGCGTAGGTGATCAGCGCGACCTTGGTCTCGGTGCCGGAGCCGAGCAGCAGGGAGACCAGGGGGATCAGCGCGACGGACGGCAGCGGCCGCAGGAACTCCACGATCGCGCGTACGGCGGCGTCGACGAGGGGCACGCTGCCCAGCAGCAGACCCAGCGGGACCGCGATCGCGCACGCGAGGCCGAGCCCGAGCACCCAGGCGCGCAGGGTGGCCCCGATACCGTCCAGGAAAACGCTGTCACCCGCCAACTCCAAGGCCCGCGAGAGGACTTCGGAGGCGGGCGGCAGATAGCTGCGGCGCACGATCCCGGCCCGGCTCACCGCCTCGCACACCCCGAAGGCGAGGAGCACGCCGAGGAGACCGAGCCCCAGTTCCTGACGTCGTTTCACTTCACCACGAGGGTCGCCGGGTCGATCGGCTTCTTCAGCATCCCCTGTTTCTTCATCAGGTCGGTGAGCCGGGAGATCTGCTCGGCGTCCACGGTGGGCGGAAAGGTCGGCAGCCCGATCTGCTCCGACTGCCCCTCGGTCACCTTCGTGTACGTCGGCACGATCTCCCGTACCGCCGACGGGTCTTTCCCGGCGATCTCCGCGGCGGCCTTGAGGGCCCGCTGGAAGGCGGCGAGGGTCTCCTCGTTCTCGTCCGCGAACTGGCTGGAGGTGAGGTAACCGCTGAGCGGAATGTCCTCGATGGGCGCGGCCGCACCGTCCACCACGACCCTGGCCTGCAACTCGTCCTGGATCACGCTGTCGAAGGGCTCGACCGCGTGGACCGCGTCGACCTGCCCCTTCTCCAGGGCGGCGCCCATCTGCGGGAAGGCGACCTGCCGGTAGACGGGCTTGCCGACGCCCTCCTTCTCCAGGATCTCGTTCAGGGTCAGCGACTGAACGTTGTTGAGAACGTTTACGGCGAGTTTCCGCCCCTTGAGGTCGGCGACGGTCTTGATGTCCGAGTCCTTCGGCACCAGTACGTCCATCATGTGCGGCGCGGCCCGGATCGACTCGGCAACGATCCGGATGTCGAGGGTGCCCTGCTCATGGGCCTGGAAGTAGGTGACGTAGTTGGCGCTCGCCACCATGTCGACCTGGCCCTTGGACAGCGCGGGCAGCGCCTGGAGGCTCTGCTGGATCTGCTGGATCCGCACGTCCAGGCCCTCCTTCTCGAAGAGCCCACGGTCCCGGGCGATGTACAGCGCGGCGCAGTCGATCAGCGGCAGTGCGGCCACGGTGACGGTCTTCCCACCGCCGGACGAGGAATCGGAGCCCTCATCGTCGCCGCATGCCGTGAGGGCGAGGGTCAGGGCGGCCAGGGTCGCCGCGAGCTTCCGCGGTCCCGCGCGTAAGTGACATGACGTCATGCGCGCATGAGTATCAGGGATTTGTCATGATCACCACAGTTCCGTGGGTCATTCCGCGCGGCCGTGATCAGATTGTGCGTCCCTCGCCGAGCCCCTCCCCCGGGTCAGGTAGTCGTATGCCCTCAGCGGCGGACCTGGATCAGCGCGTGCGTGCCGCCGGTCCGCCAGCGCTGTCCCTCCGCGGCGACCAGTGCGGCCTCCGTGGCCGTGTCGAGGCCGGTGATCACATCGGACTTCAGGGTGCGCAGCGCGGCGACGGGACCCGGGAAGTACGCGGTGACCTCGTCGAACGGCGTGGTCGGCGGCCACATCCGATCGCCCACCAGGCGGCGGTAGTTGAGGTCGCCCTTCACCACGGTCAGCGTCGCCGAGGCGAACTCCGCCCGGAGGTCGTCGGGCATGTCGGCGTACGGCAGCGGGGCACAGGAGAAGGGGTGGGCCCGTACCGACAGGCGGCCGTCGGTCATCGCCGCCCACAACTCCCGCCCGTACCCGGCGGCCACGCCCGGGACGGAGGTGATGCGGCGCAGCGCGTCGAGGACGTCGGCGGTGGTGGCGTCGGAGACGTAGTACGGGTAGGGCTTGATGTGCAGCACCGCCCGCCCGATGTGCCCGTGCGCGAGGAGGTGGGCGATCAGGAGCAGGTCGGGGATGAGTTCGCGGCCCGCGTTGTCGGCGACGAGGCAGAGGGTGCCGGTGCCGGAGGGAGGCAGCAGCGACCAGAGGGTGTCACTGTCGTCGGCGACCAGGGCGGGCGTGGCGGCGGGTGTTCCCGCGCCCTTGGCGGAGAGGCGGAAGCCGAGGTCCGCGCGGTTGCCCCACAAGGAGCCGTGCAGCAGGGCGCGCGCCTGCTCGTCGATCGGTTTCGCCTCCAGGTCGTCGAGCGCGGCGAGTTCCTCGTCCGTCTCCGGGGCGTCGAGTTCGGCGAGCTTGGAGGGGCGGAAGGGGTCGATGCCCTGCCAGGTGCCGGGGCCGAAGTAGCCGACCGCGTCGAGGAGTCGGCGGTAGAAGTAGCTCTCGGACCACAGCCAGGGGATGTCGAACCAGGACCGGCCGGTGTGGTCGCCCGCGCCCCAGGCCTGCCAGCGCTCCCGGTCGGGCGCGTCGGCCGGGAGCGGTTCGGTCACGCCCTTGGTGCAGCTGTCGAGGAGCGCGTCGAGCGCACGCTGCTGCTCGGGGCCGTACGGGAAGGCCTCCCGGATCTGCCGCACGATCGCGGGATGCCGCTCGGCGAGGACGCTGTGCGGGAACGAGCCGGGTTCGTTGCCGAGGATGACCGGCGCGGACGGGGCGAAGGGCATGCGCGTCACCGTATCGCCCCAGCTGTGCGGGTGCGCTCCGCTGGAAGGGGCGCGATATGTCGTCGGTCGGCTGCGGCGCCGTTGTGGCTGGTCGCGCCCACGCGGCGGAGCCGCATATTGATACAGCCCCGCGCCCCTATGGGGCGCAGCCGAACCTGCTCAGCCAGCCGCGATTTCCCGCTCCAGGCGGGTGGCGAGGCTCAGATAGCGGGCGCGGCGGGGGACGGGGACCAGGCCGCGGATCAGGACGTGCCACATCTCGGCCATGCGGCGGGGCTGCCGGGCGAGCGGGTCGAGGGAGCGCCCCACGACCCGGGTGCCGACGAAGAAGGAGACCAGTGCGTGGGCGACGGCTTCGATGTCGATGTCCTGGTGGACGTCGGATTCCCTGACCGCGCCGCCGAGCTTGCGCGAGAAGGACTCCAGCCACTCGGTGAAGGGGTGCCGCAGGGGCGGCCGTACGGCGACCCCGGCGGTGGCGAGCCGGAGTCCGGCCCGGTGTATCGGGCCGTCCACGGAGAGGCGGGCGATGGCGAACGTGGTGCGGATCAGCGCTTCGAGGGAGGTGCAGCCCCGGCTGTCCATCTCCTCCACCAGTTTTCGAGCCGCCGTGGACTGGATCTCCAGAATGGCGTGGGCCAGATCCTCCTTGGCCGCGAAGTGGAAATACAGGGCGCCCTTGGTGACGCGGGCGTGCTCGACGATGTCGCTCAGACTGGTCGACTCGTAACCCTGGCGGTCGAACAGATCGGCGGCCGCGGTGATGATCGCCGCGCGGGTCTGCTCGGCGCGTAACTGCCTCGCCATCGGGGACTCCTGAAAAAAAGACGGCTCGCGCCGTTTGTTTCTTACTCCCCGTTAAGATAACTCACCGTACAGCGTGATCGACGAGCCGAAGTCACACCGCCGACCTTCACTCCATTCCCACGACTAGCGCATTCACACTCTTCGCATCGTGAGGCGTCCGTGAAGGGTTGGCCGAAAAACAGGGTGGACGGTATCGAACGACGGCAAAAAAACGACGGGCCGACCGGTGCCCATCCGCACCGGTCGGCCCGTCCGCTTGTGGCCGTTCGTCAGTTCATGCGTCCGCTCGGCCGTTCGCTCAGAAGGTCAGCTTCCAGCTGTTGAGCCTGCCCGTGTCCTGCGCCGCCGTGTCCTGGACGCGCAGCTTCCAGGTGCCGTTCGCGGTCTCGCCGGACGCGTTCACCGTGTAGGTGGTGTTGACGTTGTCCGCGGAGTCCGACGAGCTGGCCGCCTTCAGGCGGTAGGTCGAACCGTCCGGCGCGACCAGGTCGATGACCAGGTCACCGCGGTAGGTGTGGGTGATGTCCACACCGACCTGGAGGGCCGAGGGGGCGTTGCCGCTGCGGCCGCTGACCGCGATGGAGGACTCGATGGCCGCGCCGTTGTCCGGGACGGAGACGGCCGTGCTGCTGGTGAAGGTGGTGCCCCCCGTGGAGCCGCCGGAGCCGCTCACCGCCTGCACCGTCTTGGCCGCGTCCGCCAGGCCCGCGCCACAGCCGCCCGAGCAAGCCCCGGGCAGGGCACGGGCGTTGGTCTTGATGGCCGACTCGACCTGGGCCGGGGTCAGCGCGGAGTTGGCCGACTCCATCAGCGCGGCGAGGCCCGCGATGTGCGGGGTGGCCATGCTGGTGCCCTGGTAGTAGGCGTACGACTCGCTCGACGGCGTCTTGGTGCCGGAGTTCAGCGTGGACAGGATGCCGTTCGCGGTGCCGGTGCTGGTCTGGCCGCCGGGCGCCGAGATGTCCACGAGGGAGCCGTAGTTGGAGTAGGACGCCTTGGCGCCGGTGCGGTTGGTGGCCGCGACCGAGATCACGTTGTTGCAGTTGCCCGGCGAGTGGTTGGCCACGTTGTCGTTCTCGTTGCCCGCGGCCACGACGATCGTGGTGCCCCGGTTCACGGCGGCGTTGATGGCGCTCTGCGTCGCCGAGCTGCATGCCCCGTCGCCGCCCAGGCTCATGTTGACGACCTTGGCGACATTGGAGTTGGCGGGCACACCGGAGACGCTGCCGCCGGACGCCCAGGTGATGGCGTCGATGATGTCGGAGTCGTAACCGCCGCACTTGCCGAGCACCCGCAGCGGGGAGATCTTGGCGCCGTGGGCGATACCCGCGACACCCTTGCCGTTGTTGGTGGCCGCGGCGATGGTGCCCGCCACATGGGTGCCGTGCCAGGAGGAGTTGCTGGCCGGGATGCCGGCGCCGCACTCGTTCGCGTTGTACCAGTCGCCCGGGTCGGCCGGGTTGCTGTCACGGCCGTTGCCGTCGACGGAGACGGCGGTGTCGGAGATGAAGTCGTAACCGCTTACGACGTTCGCCGCGAGGTCGGAGTGCGTGACATAACCGGTGTCGATGACGGCGACGGTGACACCGCTGCCGGTGGAGGTCGTCCAGGCACCCGGCACGTTCATGCCCGCGGTGGTCTCGAACAGGTCCCACTGCTTGGCGTACTCGGTGTCGTTCGGGTCGGCCTTGGGGGTGTTGAGGCGGTCCGGTACGACATAGGCGACCTGCGGGTCGGCCTTGTACTCGGCGACGACGTCGGCGACATCTGTCCTCGTGAGGTTCTCACCGAGGTCGACCAGGGCGGCACCGGTGCCGAGGCGGCGCTGGAAGTCCAGGTCTTCACCGGCCTCCTTGCCCTTGGCCACGGCGTCGGCGTCCGCGGCCCGGTTCGACTTGGCCTCGGTGGCACCGGACTTGTAGCCGACGATGAGACGCTCGGCGACGGTGCCGGGGGCGGCCTCGGTCTGCGCGGCCGGGACGGCGGCGGCTTCCGGGGCGGCGGCCTGGGCGACGGCGACCGAGGCGGTGGCGGCGGTGACGAGTGCGGCGGAGACCGCCGCGACGGATATCAGCTTCCGTCTGAGCGAGGGGGAGGTACGCAAGGGCTTTGCCTTTCGTTGCCGGACTCCGGGCAGCGCGGAGCGGCGGTCGGTTCGCTTCGTCCTCGAAGCGGCGGGGGGTGAGCCGAAAAGCGGTCGGGAGGAACCCGAGGTGCGTTGCGTGGCCGGCCAGGCGCGGATGCCGACCCGTCCAGGGGTTACCTGTGGGTCAGCTGAGGTCGAACGATAGGCAAAGGAATCACCATCCGGATACAGGGGAAACCCTCGATCCGGCCGGAAACACACCCTAGACAGCGGGCAGTTGACCGGTTACGACACCTTTCACCCCGGACGTCACGCGATGAACGCGCCGGACGCGGTTTCCGTACTGCACGCAAAAGACCGTTCGCATGCCCGGCCGAGGAGACGTTCCGGATGCCCCGGATGACCGCATACCGCAGAGCCCTGGGGGCCGTAGCCGTGGCCCCGTTCCTTCTTCCTCTCTGGGCGGCGGGACCGGCACAGGCGCACGGCGCGCCCACGGACCCGGTGAGCCGGGTGTACGCCTGCTCCCCCGAGGGCGGCGACGCGGCCGGTTCGGCGGCCTGCGAGGCGGCCGTCGGCGCGAACGGCGCACCCTTCACCGCCTGGGACAACCTGCGGATCGCGAACGTGAACGGCCGGGACCGGCAGACCGTCCCCGACGGACAGCTGTGCAGCGGCGGCCTGCCCGCGTACCGGGGCCTCGACCTGGCCCGCTCCGACTGGCCGTCCACGAACCTGAAGCCGGGCGCGGCGCTGACGATGCGGTACGCCTCGACGATCCCGCACACCGGCACGTTCCGGCTCTATCTGACGAAGCAGGGCTACGACCCGTCGAAGCCGCTCACCTGGTCCGATCTGCCGTCGCAACCGTTTGCCGAGGTGACGGACCCGGCCCTGACGGACGGCGCGTACCGGATCACCGGGACGCTGCCGTCCGACCGGACGGGCCGGCATGTGCTGTACACGATCTGGCAGAACACCAGCACGGCGGACACGTACTACTCGTGCTCGGACGTGGTGTTCCCGGCGTCCGGGCAGGGCGGGAGCGCGGCGACGCCGAAAGCGCCGGGTTCGGCGTCGCCGGCCGACAAGTCGGCGCCTGCCGGCAAGAAGAGCAAGGCCCCGTCGCCGACGCCCAGCCAGAGCAGCGCACCGCCGAGTCCGACGGCGTCCGCCACCCCGCAGACCCCGGACAGCACCCCGCTCGCCTCCACCCCCGACGCCGACTCCGGCCCCTCGGCCCCGATGGTGGCGGGCGGCGCCGCGGCGGTGCTGGTGCTCACCGGCGGTGCCGCCCTGGCCCTGCGTCTGCGCCGACGCTGAACGCCGGGCGTACGAAGGTCAGTTGACGTAGACGAGCGCTCCCCCGTCGGTCACGGGGGCGTACTTGGCGGTGAAGTAGCCGTTGGCGAAGCAGAGCGAGGAGCCGGACGTCTTGGTGAACTGCTGGGCGGTGAAGGCGATGCTGTTGTCGGTGTTGTCCGCCCTGCCGGTCAGGCTGGGGGCCTGGTAGACGCAGGTGATGCTGCCCAGAAGGGTGCGCAGCACGACCGTGGTCTGGATCGCGGAGCCGCTCGCCGGGGTCACGGTGAGGCTGCCGTCGGAGGACACGGACGTGGTGTAGGGCAGGTTGTCGACGGAGATGCTGGTGACACCGAGCACGCCGACGACGTTGGTGGTGCAGCTGCTGCTGTTGAAGGTGTGGCCCGTGACCGACTCCGTGGCGGTGCCGGGCGCGGTCGGGTTGTCGGTGACGGTCGCGGTGAACTGCGACGACGTGCACGAGATGCCGCTGGTGCCGGTCGCGCTGGAGTAGAGGGTGGCGGTGGTGCCACTGGCCAGCGGCGCGGTGAGGACATCGCCGACGGCGACGGGCGTGCCGGCGAGTCCGCCGGTGGTGAGGACCGGGGTGTCGGCCGCGGAGGCGGGGACGGCGGCCGGGAGGGTGAGGGCGGCGACGGCGGTGGCCAGGGTGAGCAGGGTTCGCGTGCGCATGCGGGTGCCTCGATTCTGAGGTGAAGGGTGAAGGAGTGAAGAGGTGAAGGTGGGGGGTGAAGGTGGGGGTGGGGGCGCGCGTGAGTGCCTGCCGTTGCCGGTCCGTGACGCCTTCTCCGTACGTGACGGACCGGCAACGGCAGCCGGCCTGTGAGCGGCCGGGGGGCAGGAAATGCCCGCAGGGGGAGGACAAGAGGTCCGGGAGAACGCGGGCAGTGCCCGCGGGGCGGATCCGGCGCCACGGATCCGGGGAGAGCAGTGCAAGTTGTAAACCTGAGGGTTGTTCAACGTCAAGGGTTCTCAACGGAGTTGGGACACGGGCCGCGGTCTTTGCGGAAGCCCGGGAAGCCCTTGGCGCACAGGTGACACACAACCGGCACGCTTTTTTCACAACTCTCTTGACCCTCAAATGTAACCCCCGGTAACTTCCTCGACGGCTACTGCCGCGTAACGAGAAAGCCCTTGCGCCCGCCGGGAGTTGTGAGGAGGCGTGCGCGGCAGCCGCTGTCCGCGCCAGGACACCGTGCCGTGCACGATCCGACCGCATTCACCAGTCACCTGGGAGCAGACATGACCCCGCCCTCGGACGTCTCGTCGTCCGTCGATCACACCCCCGAGAACCCCGAAAGCGGTTCCGCGACCTCCGCCGAACCGCACAGACGCGGCCGGGTCCGGCTGCGCCGGGCCGCGGTGATGGCGGTACCCGCCACGCTGGTCACGGCCGCGCTCGCGGTGCTCACCGCCGAAGGGGCGCTGGGCGTGCAGTTCGCGATCTCCGGCATGCCCTTCACCGTCACGGCGACCGAACTCAACGGCACCGGTTTCGAGCAGTTCGGCGGCCTCGACAACATGGCGCCGGGCAGCCCGAACGCGGGCGACACCGGCGGACAGGTGCTGGTCGTCACGTCCGCGATCAAGGACGCGACGCTCACCAAGCTGTGTCAGAGCGTCGATCTCGGCGGTACGAACCTGCTGATCACGGCGGGCAGTGGCGCGGAGAAGGTGCGGGCGAAAAACCTGACCACCGACTCGACCGAGCTGTCCGGTGACGCCGCCTTCAAGAACATCGAGATCGGCAACGACGCGAGTACGTTGACCAAGGCCGGGGTGAAGGGGCCGATCGGGGTGTTCAGCCAGCAGGCCGACACCGTGCGCATCGCCAATCTGCGGCAGACCAACTACGCGACCACCGCAGCGGTGTTCAAGCTTCCCGGCCTCAAACTCAGCTTCAGCAGCAAGGGTTGCTGATGTCGGAGCGTCCGAGTCGAGTGCTGCGGTCCGCCTTCCGGGGGTGGCGGGCCGGCCGGCCGTTCTGGGGCGGGCTGCTGCTCGTGCTGGGCGGGGTGGAGGTCCTGCTCACCATGAAGGCGTCGATGAAGGTCATGCTGCATGTGGGGATGCAGGGGGTGGCCGGGTATCTGCTGCCTGCGCTGATGGTGCTGCTGGGGTTGCTGGTTCTGTTCAATCCGGCCCAGCGGTTGTTCTATTCGATCACCGGGGTGCTGGTGTCGCTGGGGACCTGGATGACGTCGAACCTGGGTGGCTTCTTTGTGGGGCTGCTGTTGGGTGTGGTGGGGAGTTGTCTGGTGTTCGGGTGGCTGCCTGATCAGGAACCTCGGCGGCGGTTTAGGCGGAAGGTAGTGAAAGCGGTCTCGCCGTAGCGCTTCGCTGGATTCGGCGGGTGCGGGTCTGTGGGGGCTGGTCGCGCAGTTCCCCGCGCCCCTAAGGTCGCTGCCGTCAACTTCTTTACCAGGGAGGCCACTTGACCACCGACGGCATCGACACCGAGCACGCTCACTCCGCCCGGATCTACGACTACATCATCGGCGGGAACGACCACTATCCGGCCGACCGGGAAGCCGGTGATGCCATGGTTCGGGAGTGGCCTGCGTTGCCTGTTCATATGCGGGCCAACCGGGACTTCATGAACCGGGCGGTGCGGTATCTGGCTCAGGAGGCGGGGATACGGCAGTTCCTGGACATCGGGACGGGCATACCGACCTCGCCGAACATCCATGAGATCGCCCAGGCGGCGGCGCCGGGGGCGCGGGTGGTGTACGTCGACAACGATCCGCTCGTGCTCGCGCTGTCGGAGGGGCTGGTGTCGAGTACGGCGGAGGGCAGGGTGTCGTACATCGAGGCGGACATGCGTGAACCGGCGGCCGTGCTCGACGCCCCGGCGTTCCGTGACACGCTCGATCTCAGTGAGCCGGTCGCGCTGACGGTGATCGCGATCGTGCACTTCCTGCTGGACGAGGACGACGCCGTGGGGATCGTACGGCGGCTGCTGGAACCGCTTCCCACGGGCAGTTTTCTCGCGATGTCCATCGGTACCGCCGAGTTCGCGCCGGAGGAGGTCGGACGGGTGGCGCGGGAGTACGCGGCTCGCGGCATGCCGATGCGGCTGCGGACGCACGCCGAGGCCGAGGAGTTCTTCACGGGCCTCGAACTCGTCGAGCCGGGCATCGTCCAGGTCCACAAGTGGCGTCCGGACGGCACGGGCACCGAGGTGGTCCGGGACGAGGACATCGCGATGTACGGGGCGGTGGCGCGCAAGGCGGTCTGACGGTTTACCGGCGCAACCGGCACGGTAGCGCTTGGTGCTTCCGGCCAGCGCACATCACGATGTGGGAGCGACAACTCACTCCACGTGGTGGTGCACTTGACGACCGGTGGCCGCACGCGATGTGATCCGCCCCAGTGAGAGTCACCCGTTCGGCGCACGCCTCGTGCGGCCCGACCAGCGCTCTCCCTGTTCCTCCGGCTCGGCCGCACAGCGAGGTGCCCGCACCCCATGAAGACTCCGCCTCCTTCCTCCGGTTCCCCCCGTCCGGCTCGCGTCGCCGCCGTCCTGGCCGCCGCCTGTCTACTGCTGGCCGGCTGCTCCGGGCTCGATGACGCCGACAGCCGGGCGGACACGGCAGCGGCGGGCGGAACTGGGATGAAGGTCGCTCTGATCACGCACGGCGCAGAGGGCGACGTCTTCTGGGAGCGGGTGCGGAAGGGGGCCGAGGCGGCGGCCGCCAAGGACGACGTCGACCTCACCTACGTCAGCGATCCCGACCCGGCGGGCCAGGCCGAGCTGATGCGGAACGCGATCCGGGACAAGGTCGACGGCATCGCGGTGACCCTGGCCAGGCCCGCGGCGATGACGGGTGCGGTCGGCGAGGCCAAGGCGGCGGGCATACCCGTGGTCGGACTCAACTCCGGTATCGACGCCTGGCAGTCGGCGGGGCTCCTGGAGTACTTCGGCCAGGACGAGAGCGTCGCGGGCCGGGCCGTCGGCGACAAGCTGGACGACCTCAAGGCCAAACACGCCCTCTGTGTGATCCACGAACGCGGCAACGTCGCCCTGGAGGCGCGCTGCGCCGGGGTGAAGAAGACGTTCGGCGGCGCGACGCAGATGCTCTATGTGGAGGGCACCGACATGGCCGCGACCTCCGCCGCGATCACGGCCGAGCTGCGCCAGGACCGGAGCATCGACGAAGTGGTCACCAATGGCGCGCGGTTCGCGCTCACCGCGGTCAGCTCCGTGAAGGAGGCGGGCAGCGACGCGAAGGTGGCGACGTTCGACCTCGACAACGACCTGGTCAAGGCCGTGGCGAACGGTTCCGTCCAGTTCGCGGTGGACCAGCAGCCGTATCTGCAGGGGTATCTCGCCGTGGACTCCCTGTGGCTGTACCGGACGAACGGCAACATCAGCGGCGGTGGCGTGGCCCCGGTGCTCACGGGCCCGGCGATCGTCTCCAGGGCGAACGTCGGCGCGGTGGCCGGGTTCGCCGCCAAGGGCACGCGCTGACCGGACAATTCATGCACCGGTGTCGCCACAGATTCGGCCCCTTACGACACGTGCGGTCACTTGTGCGGATAGCATCCTGCGCACCCCCGCCCGCTCCCCCGCTGCCCCACTGATCGCCCTAGGACGACGATGTCTCCACGGACACGTTCCCGGCGCCGCCTCGGCTCCATACGTCTCTCCCTGATCCTCCTGGCCCTGGTGCCCAGCGTCACCCTCGCCGCGATGTGGGGTGTGACGACGACACAGATGTTCACGGAGGGGCTGCGGCTGCGCGGGCAGACCGAGCTGAGCCGGTCGACCGGCGCCATGGGCACCGAGGCCACACTCGCCCTGCAGACGGAGCGCAGGCTGTCGGCCGCGTGGCTGGCCTCACCGAACGGCTCCCGGAACGCCTTGGACGCGCAGCGGCGGAAGACGGACGAGGCGGTCGCCAAACTGGTCGGCCAGAACGACGAGATCGAGCGCGCCCCCGCCCGTATCTCGGACCGGCTGACCTCCGTCGTCGGATCGGTGAGCAGCCTCGAGTACTACCGGGGGCAGGTCGACGAGCCCACCGACATCACCGCACAGCAGGCGCTGGACCAGTACAGCGCGATCATCGACGAGCAGATCCACGCCTTCCAGGCGCTCTCCCAGGTCGACGACGGCGACCTCACCGCCCAGGCGGGCCCGCTCGTCGCGCTGGAGCACGCGGCGGAGCTGGCCTCCCAGGAGGATGCCCGGCTCACCCTGGCCTGGCCGTCCGGGTACCTGGACGAGGAGGCCTGGTCCAGGTTCGCGGAGTCGGTCAACACGCGCCGCTGGCTGGTCGAGGACCAGATCGTCCCGCAGATGAGCGGCAGCGCGAAGACGCAGACCGAGCGGATCCTGCAGAGCCGGGAGTGGCAGACGCTGGAGTCCCTCGAGGACCAGGTGCTGGCGGCCCGGGCGGACAGCGCGGGTGCCCGCAGGATCCCCCTGCCCGATGTGGGGAAGCAGTGGGAAACCGCGTTCGCGAAACTCGCCGACGAGTACGGGCTGCTGATCAAGCGGCAGACGGCCGGACTGCTCGACCGGAGCGCCGACACGTCGGACAACCTGCTGATCACGGCCGGTTCCCTCAGTGCCGGCGGACTGCTCGCCCTGCTGGTGTGCGTGTGGATGTCCTGGCGGATCACCCGTTCCCTGTCCCGGCGGCTGCGCGGTCTGCGGGTGGCCACGCTCGGCCTGGCCCAGGAGCGGCTGCCCGATGTGGTCGCCCGGCTGAACCGGGGCGAGAAGATCGACGTGGAGCAGGCGACCCCGCCGCTGGACTACGGCCACGACGAACTCGGCCAGGTGGCCACGGCGTTCAACACCGCGCAGCGCACGGCCGTGCACACCGCGGTCGAACTCGCCGACACCCGGCGCGGCTTCCAGAAGGTGATCCTGGGCATCGCCCGGCAGAGCCAGAACCTGGTCAATCTGCAGCTGACCAAGCTGGACGCGCTGGAGCGGGCGCACCAGGACCCCGAGATCCTCAAGGGCCTGTACGAACTGGACTCCACGGCCAGCCAGTTGCGCCGCTACGAGGAGAACCTCGTCATCATCAGCGGCGAGCGGCCCGGCCGCACCTGGACGCAGCCGGTCGCGCTGACCGACATCCTGCGCAGCGCGGTCGGCGAGGTCGCCGAGTACCAGCGGGTGGAGGTGCACACCGAGGAGGAGGTGGCGCTCGCGCCGCCCGCGGTGGCGGACGTGATCCATCTGCTGGCCGAGCTGATCGACAACGCGACCGTGTACTCCCCCGCGCCCAGCCCGGTCGGGGTGCGGGCCGCGCTGGTCGCCAAGGGCCTGGCCGTGGAGGTCGAGGACCGGGGCCTCGGAATGTCCGAGGAGGACTACGCCTCCCTCAACGCCCAGTTGGCCGAGCCCCCGCAGTTCGACGTGGTGGCACTCGCCGACGACCTCCGCCTCGGCATGTTCGTGATCTCCCGCCTCGCGCACCGGCACGGCATCTCCGTCACCCTGCGCTCCTCGCCGTACGGCGGGACCACGGCGATCGTGCTGATCCCGCACGATGTCGTGGTGCGGGACGTCCCGACGCCGGACACCGATACGGATGCGGCGACGGAAGCGAATACGGCCACGGACACGGACACGGACACGGTTGCAGGCGCGGATACGGTGACGGACGCGGACTCGGTTACGGACGCGGACGACATCGAGCACGCCGAGGCCGCCGAGCCCGAGGAGCCCGTACGGGAGCCCCGTCCCGTCGTCGCGGCCGGCACCGCCTCGGCCCGTACCGCCTCCGCCCCGGCCGCGGACGGCCGACCCGCCCCCGCCGCGCGCAACGGCGGCCTCACCCCGCTGCCCCGCCGGGTGCCGCAGACCAGCCTCGCCGCCGAGCTGCGTGAAGACGCCCCGGCCGCCGAAGAAGACGGTCACGCGGACGACTTCACCGCGGAGCAGGCCGCCTCCTCGCTCGCCGGCTTCCAGCGCGGCACGCTCCGGGCGCGTGACGACGGCGCCGACGAGGAGCCGACCGCGGCCGACGCCCCCCAGTCTTCGACTCCGCCCGCCGACCGCTCATGAAGGACACCGCCATGACACGCCCCACCCCCGCCACGCACACCCAGCTCGATCAGCTGCTCACCGGACTCGTGGAGCGGGTCGCCGAGGTGAACCACGCCGTCGTGCTCTCCGAGGACGGGCTGGTCGTCAGCAAGTCCACCGGGTTTCTGCGCGACGACGCCGAACGACTGGCGGCGACCGCGTCGGGCCTGATGAGCCTCAGCAAGGGCGTCAGCATGGACTTCCGCGGCGGTCCGGTGCGCCAGGCGCTGATCGAGATGGCGCACAGCTATCTGATCCTCACCTCCGCGGGCCCGGGCGCCCATCTCGTCGTCCTCACCAGCCAGGGCGCGGACGTCGGTGTGGTGGCGTACCAGATGAACATGCTGGTGAAGAAGATCGGCGAGCACCTGAGCGCGGCGCCGCGGGCCAATGTCGGTCCTGGCGCGTGAGGTGGCCGGAGACGACTCGACGGGCCGGCTGGTACGGCTTTTCGCCCTGACCGGCGGACGGACGCGGCCCAGCCGCGCCGACTTCACGCTGATCACGATGGTCACCGCGGTGGATCCGCCGCCGGTGCTGGCGCCTCGCCCGGAGCCGGAGCAGACGCGGATCCTGCGCCGGTGCGGGGAGCCGATCGCCGTGGCGGAGCTGGCGGCCCATCTCGACCTGCCGGTGAGCGTCGTCGTGATCATGCTGTGCGATCTGCTGGAGGCGGGCCTGATCACCGCCCACCCGCCGCACCCCGTCTCCCCCCGCTCCCCGGACCTGGACCTGCTGCAGAAAGTGAGGGACAGTCTTGGCCGGCTCTGAGCCCGCCGCCACGGCGGTAGCGCCACCCGACACGGTCAAGATCCTGATCGCCGGGGGCTTCGGCGTCGGCAAGACCACGATGGTCGGGTCGGTCAGCGAGATCGTCCCGCTGCGCACCGAGGAACCGCTGACCGTGGCGGGCCTGGGCATCGACGACCTCGACGGCATCGGGGAGAAGCGGGCCACGACCGTGGCCCTGGACTTCGGCCGGATCACCATCAGCCGGGAGCTGGTGCTGTATCTGTTCGGTACACCCGGGCAGCAGCGGTTCTGGTTCATGTGGAACGACCTCGCCATCGGCGCTCTGGGCGCCGTGGTCCTGATCGACGTCCGCAGGCCCGAGTCCAGCTTCGCCGCGATCGACTTCTTCGAGCGCCGCGGCATCCCCTTCGTCGTGGGAGTGAACGGCTTCTACGGCGAACACCCCTACCCGCCCGAGGACATCCGGGACGCCCTGGCACTGCCGGAGCACGTCCGTGTGCTGCTGTGCGACGCGCGGGAGCGGGAGTCCTGCCGGGACGTACTGATCGCGCTGATCGACCAGTTGATCGCCGACGCCATCGAGGCCGACGGGGACGGCGGTCTCACTCGTCGGGACCGGTGAGCGGCTGGTTGGAGGGGGCGACGATCCGAGCGGTGAGGTCCGGGTCGGGCATGTCCGGGTCGAAGGGGAACAGCGGGCGGCGTACGCGGTGGTGGCCGAGTCGCAGGAGGTCCTGGTCGACACCGCCCGGCGTGAGGGCCATCTTCCAGTCCGCCGACATCGCGAACAGCTCGGGTTCCAGATAGCCGATCTTGACGATGACCACGTCCGCGGCCCGGGGGCTCAGGTCCAGGTCGGTGAAGTCGTGTTCATGGTGGTACGGCTTGCGCAGCCGGGTGAGGATCACATGCACGCTCCCCACCCGCAGGACGACCTCCACTTCCGCGTCCCGGTCACCGTGCCGGATCGCATGGACCACGCCGGTCAGGGTGAGCGGGCCGGCGTGGCGGTCGTCGACCTCGGCGCCCGCGGTGACGGTGACCGTGGCGCCGACGCCCGCCCCGACCGCCGTGTCCACCGCTTCCGGGCCCGGCAGTGAGGCGTAGAGGACCGTCGGGCCGCCCGGGTCCTTGAACTCCGGGCGGGCCAGGACCCGTTCGAGCCCCCAGGTGACGTCGCCGGCGCCGCCCGCCGTCGGATTGTCGCCGGTGTCGCTGATGAAGTACGGGCGTACGGCCGATGCCAGCGCCTCGTCGAGGCACTCGTCGAGCGTGCCGGTCGGCGCGACGAACGCGAACTCCCGTCGCGCCGCCCAGAATCCGCGGGCCAGCCTCTCAGCACCTGCCGTCACTGCGGGCTCGGAGCTTCCGGTGACGACGACCGCGGCCCGGTTGCGCGGCTCGTCCGCCCAGGCGTAGCCGACCCAGATCGCCGCGTCCGTCACACCCTCGGTCGCCTCGACCTCCGCCACCGCCGCGTACACGCTCTTCGCGGGTTCGATACGGGTCGAGGTCTGCTCCCCGGCGAGCAGCACCGGCACCGGGATCCACGCCTTGGCCGGGCGGGGCGCACCGCTGCGCAGCAGGTCGACGAGGTTGCGGGCGGCGCGCTCCTTCGTCTCCATGGCGTCCTCGTGCGGGGCCATGCGGTAGCAGGTGATCAGGTCGGAGCGGTGGACCAGGTCGCGGGAGACGTTGCCGTGCAGGTCCATGGAGGTCGATACGAGTGCGTCGGGACCGATGACGTCACGGATCCGCGCCAGGAGCACGGCCTCGGCGTCGTCCAGTCCCTCGACCGTCATCGCGCCGTGGATGTCGTACCAGAGACCGTCCACCGGGCCCAACTGCCGGAGCCGGTCGATGAGTTCACCGGACAACTCGGCGAACGCGGCCGCCGTCACCGTGCCGCCCGGCAGCGCCTTGCCGACCAGGGCACCACGCCAGTCGGCGGCGGAGCGCAGGGGCTCCCCCTGGGCGAGGAACGGGTAGCGCGTCAGGACGTCGGCGCCGCGCTGCGGGTGGAAGGCGGGGGCCTCGGTGCGGGCGGGTGAGAAGGTCGAGGACTCGATGCCGAGTCCGGCGACGGCGATGACGGGACGTTGGGCGGGGCGACGGGAGTCGGTCATGGTTCGGTGCCTCCGGGGTGTCGGTCGGTGGTTCGTGTCCCGATGTCAGGGGCGGGCTCCGGATGTCACAGCTGGGCTCCTGACGTCACGCGTGGCCTCCCGTGACCGCGTGCAGCGCATGTGCGAGCGCCCGCTGGAGTGCGAACTGGCCCGCGCCGACCAGGCCGGCGTCGGCGCCGAGGCTGGCGCGTTCGATGGCGAGGTGCTCGGTCACCAGCGGATGGCAGCCCTCGTAGAGCTGGCTGCGGACGGCGGCGACGAACGGTTCCAGGGTGGAGAGGATGCCGCCGAGGTACACCGCGTCGGGGTTGAAGAAGTTGACGTTCGCGGCGAGCACCATGCCGAGGTAGCGGCCCGCCTGCCGGACCGCGCGTGTCGCCTCGGGGTCGGCGTCGCTGGCGAGCCGTACGACGTCCTCGGTGGAGTCGACGGCGAGGCCGCGTTCGCGCAGGATGCGCACCAGCGCGGCACCCGAGGCGACCGTTTCCAGGCAGCCGGTGTTGCCGCAGGAGCAGGGGATGTCGTGGGCGGCCTCGACCCGGACGTGGGTGATCTCGCCCGCGGCGCCCGACCCGCCACGGTAGAGCCTGCCGTCGGCAATCACGCCCGCGCCGATAGCGGTGCCGGTCTTGACCATGATCGACTGGCGGCGTTCCGGGGGCTGGACCGTGTGCTCGCCCACGGCCATGCAGTTGGCGTCGTTCTCGATGGCGGCCGGGACGCCGAAGTGGTCCTCCAGCCAGGAACGGACGGGATAACGGTTCCAGCCGGGCATCCGGGACGGGAGCGTGACGACGCCGGAGACGACGTCGACCGGGCCGGGGAGGGACAGGCCGACGCCGCGCAGCAGGTGCCGTCCGTGCCGGTCGGCGAGGGACTCGAGGGTCTCGGCCAGTCCGGGCAGCGCGGACTCCGGGCCGTCGGCCGTGGGGAAGGGCACGGTGGAGACGTCGGTGAGGCCGCCGCCGGGCAGGACGACGCCGACATGGGCGTGCCGGCCGCCGAGTTCGGCGGCGACCGCGAATCCGTCGCTGCCGCCTAGGCGGAGCACCTTCTGCGGTCGGCCGCCGTTCGAGGAGCGGGTGCCCTCCTCGGCGACCAGTCCGTGGGCGACGAGCTGGCCGACGGTGAGCGAGATCGTCGACGGGGCAGCGCCGAGCAGTCCGGCCAGCTCGGTACGGGTGGACGCCTGCCCGGAGGCGAGCAGTTCGAGGACGCGTTCGGCGAGTGCGGAGACGCCGCCCGTGGCGGTCCGACGGTGCGGCACGCTTTTTTCAGGCATCTAGTGAGTTACTTCCGTCCCGGGGGTGCGAGGCGACGAGCGTAAGGCCGCACGACGGCTTCACGGCTTTTTTCAGAACAGCAGAAACAGGCTTTTTACAGCAGCGCGTCTGTTTCTTCGCCATCAGCGGTCGTTGACTGGCTTCCGCCACCCCGCCTTCGCTGTTCTTACGCCGAGGAGAGCCATGTCCCCCGCTCGCACGAGGCTTGTCGCCGGTGCTGTCGTCTGCGCGAGCACGCTGCTGCTCGCGGGCTGCTCCGGGGCGAGCGACAGCCCGTCCGCGTCACGCGACGCCATCAACTACGCGCTGCCCGCGAACTTCACGCCGAACTGGATCCTGCCGATCGGCACGGCGGCGCATCTGAACACCAACAACCGCTCCATCGCGGACAGTCTGTGGGAGCGGCTCGTCGCCTACGACGGTTCCACGGGCCGGATCGCCTGGAACAAGAAGGCGTCCATCGCCACCGCCGCCGACTTCGCCGCTGACGGAAAGAGCGTCACCATCACGCTCGGCGACCGGCATTGGAGCGACGGCAAGCCCATCACCTCGCGCGATGTCCAGTTCTGGTTCGACCTCATCAAGGCGAACAAGGCGGAGTGGGCGGGCTACACGCCGGGCCAGGCGCCGGACACCTGGACGTCCTTCAAGACCGTCGACGACCGCCACTTCACGATCACGTTCGACCAGGCCTACAACTCCCAGTGGATGCTGGCCAACGAGCTGAGCGAGATCACGCCGCTGCCCCAGCACGCCTGGGACAAGGGCGGCGACGCCAAGCAGGTGTGGAAGAACCTCAACGACGCCGCGAAGAACATCTCCGGCTACGCGAGCGACCCCCTGTGGAAGGTCATCAGCGGCCCGTACGCGGTGAAGTCCTTCTCGACCGCCGGCAAGGTCGTCCTCACCGCGAACAAGAAGTACGACGGCGGCGAGAAGCCCGGCATCTCCACGGTCAACCTGCTGCCGTTCACCACGGCGGACGCCGAGAAGAACGCACTGCGCTCGGGCAGCGTCGACTACGGCTACATCGAGGCGACCGACCTCGACCAGAAGGAGAGCTTCACCGCGCAGGGCTACGAGGTGAAGCCGTGGTCGGGCTGGGCGATCACCTATATGCCGTACAACTTCAACAACCCGGCGATGGGCGCGGTGTTCAAGCAGCTCTACGCCCGGCAGGCCGTGCAGCACTCGATCGACCAGGCGAGTCTGGCGAAGGTCGTCTTCAACGGCACGGCGGTCGCCGGATACGGGCCGATCCCGCAGGGACAGGCCTCCGACTTCGTGGCGCAGGAGCAGAAGAACAATCCGTATCCGTTTTCCACGGACACGGCGCGCAGCCTCCTCACCGAGCACGGTTGGACCGAGCAGGGCGGCGTCATGACCTGCGCCGAACCGACGAAGTGCGGTGAAGGCATCGCCAAGGGGACGAAGTTCGAGATGCAGGTGCTGTCACAGTCCGGCTCGACGGTGACGGACAACATGATGAGCGCGATCCAGTCCTCGCTCGCGAAGACCGGCATCAAGTTCTCCATCAAGACCGCGCCGGTCAACTCGGTGTTGTCGCAGACCCCGCAGTGCACGTCGGACCAGTCGATCTGCAAGTGGCAGTTGTCCTTCTTCGGTACGGCGGGCAGCTGGTACTTCAACGCCTTCCCGACCGGCGACTCGCTCTTCCAGTCCAAGGGCGGCTCGAACTTCGGCAACTACTCCAACCCGGAGGTCGACAAGCTCATCTCCGCCTCCACGACGTCGAGTTCGAACCAGGCGATCCAGGACTACAGCGCGGCCCTGGCCAAGGACCTGCCGGTGATCTGGCTGCCGGAGCCGGTCTACCAGGTCTCGGTCGTCAAGAACGGTCTCGGCGGCTTCTCCCAGGACTCGCTCGCCAACTTCCACCCGGCGCAGTGGAAGTGGACCAGCTGACCCCATGGAAACCGTCCTCTTCCTGACCCGTCGGATTCTCCAGGCTCTGGCCGTCATCCTGATCGTCACCATCGTCGTCTTCTGTCTGCTGCACGCGCTGCCCGGGGGTCCCGCACGCGGGATCCTCGGCCCGCAGGCGACGGCCGAGCAGATCGCCGCGTTCAACCACGAACAGGGCCTGGACCGCTCGCTGCCCGTCCAGTACGTCTACTACCTGGGCAATCTGCTCCAGGGCGACCTGGGCACGTCGTTCACCCTCAATGAAGCGGTCTCCCGGCTGATCGAGCAACGCCTGCCGAAGACCTTGGTGTTGACCGTGCTGTCCGCACTGGTCGGGCTGCTGCTCGCGGTCCCCCTGGGCATGTGGCAGGCGGTGCGGCGCAACAAGCCGACGGACTACGTCATCACCGCGCTGAGCTTCGTCGCGTACTCGACGCCTGTCTACTTCCTGGGTCTCGTGCTGATCCTGCTCTTCACCCAGACCCTGCGCTGGTTCCCGTCCCAGGCTCCCCAAGGGGACACGCTGGCCCAGGTGTTCGCGGATCCGGCCGCGCTGGTGCTGCCGGTGGTCACGGGTGCGGCCTCCATGGTGGCCGTGTTCAGCCGGTACATGCGGGCGGCGACGCTGGAGAACCTCTCCGAGGACTACGTCCGCACCGCGCGGGCCGGCGGTGCGCGGCAGCGGGCGATCCTCTTCCGGCATGTGCTGCGGAACTCCCTGACGCCGGTGGTGGCGATGCTCGGGTACTACGTGCCGGTGCTGTTCGGCGGTGCGCTGGTTGTCGAGCAGCTGTTCAACTACCCCGGTATGGGGCTGCTGTTCTGGAGTGCCGCGCAGGCCTCGGACTATCCGGTGCTGCTGGGGTGCGTTCTTGTCATTTCCGTGGCGACGGTTGTGGGGTCGTTGCTTGCGGATGTCGTTCAGCGGGTTGTGGATCCGCGGGTGAAGGTGGGTGGGGTGTGACCGGTGGTACTCAAGCCGCGGGCCGGTGGGGGCTGGTCGCGCAGTTCCCCGCGCCCCTGGGGGGTCGGCGCTTCGTTCGCAACAAGCTTGCCGTCGGGGGGCTCATCGTCGTCTGCCTCTTTCTGCTCTTCTGTTTCGTCGGGCCGTTGCTGTACTCCACCGACCAGACCCACACCGACCTCACCCAGGTCAACCTCCCACCCGGCGCCGAGCATTGGCTCGGGACGGACGCCGTTGGGCACGACGAGCTCGGGCGGCTGATGTACGGCGGGCAGGTGTCGCTGCTCGTGGGGCTGGCGGCCGGGGTCCTCGCGACCGTGATCGGCACGCTGTGGGGTGCGGTCGCGGGGTATGCGGGCGGCTGGGTGGACGCGGTGATGATGCGGGTCGTGGACGCGGGGATCGCCATCCCGGCGCTGTTCATCCTGCTGGTGGTCTCGGCGATCACCACGCCGGACACGGTCGGCCTGATCGTCGTGCTCGGTCTGGTGTCCTGGCTGGTCCCGTCCCGGCTGGTGCGGGCGGAAACGCTCACGCTCAAGAATCGTGACTACGTGCTGACGCTGCGCGCGACCGGCGGTACGCACGGCCGGGCCATCGTCCGGCACATCCTGCCGGGCTCCGTGTCGACGATCGTCGTCGCGGCCACCTTCCAGGTCGCCGACGCGATCCTGCTCGTCGCGTATGTGTCGTATCTCGGTCTTGGCGTCCAGCCGCCGGCGACGGACTGGGGCGGCATGCTGTCGGCCGGTCTGACGGCGGCGTACTCGGACCGCTGGTGGCTGATCGTGCCGCCCGGCCTCGCGATCATCCTCGTCGTCTGCGCGTTCAACGCGATCGGTGACGGGCTGCGCGACGCCTTCGACGTGAGGGGGCGCGGATGAGCGGCATTCTTGACGTCGAGCATCTGGACGTGACGTTCTCCACCGACATCGGCGACGTCCCCGCGGTATGTGACATATCACTGTGCGTACGGCCGGGCGAGACCCTCGCCCTCGTCGGCGAGTCCGGCTCCGGCAAGTCGACGGTCGCGCTGGCGGCGATGGGGCTGCTGCCGAGCACCGCACGCACATCGGGCCGGGTGACGATCAACGGCACGGACGTCGTCAGCGCTTCCGAAACCGAACTCGCCCGGCTGCGCGGCCGTACCGCGTCCATGGTCTTCCAGGAGCCCGCGACCGCTCTCGACCCCCTGACCCGCGTCGGCAAGCAGATAGCGGAAGTCGTACGCAACCACCGTCCCGTCTCCGCCAAGGAGGCGGCCCGCGAGGCGGTCGAGCTGCTG
>NZ_JBQQBS010000148.1:0-692 GCF_052245395.1 Streptomyces sp. 4N124 | reverse complement strand
CCGTGCGGGACCCGGAGGTGATCGCCCTGGTCCGGAGAGGCGTTGCACAGCAAAAACGCCCGTGACTGCGATCACGGGCGAACGGGACTTCGGAACCACGACTGCTGATCATGACGCTACACCGGCTGGTGACGCTCGGCCACTGAATCACAGAGGTGGTCTCGCAGGCTGTGTTACGGCGGCAGAGCCTCAGATGGCTGTCCGCCGCCAGGGGGTGTCCGGCGGGCCACGTGGCTGACCCGTCGGACAGGCCCTCGGAGTTGTCTTCAAACAGTGGGGCCGCACACCCAAGGCCGGTGGCCGCAGCTGCAAGGCCGAACCTGGGACCAGATGCCGCTGCCGGTTCCGGCCGGGGCCAAGCCGAGCCGACAGGAAGCTGTAGCCCTTGTCGCTGATGACGTGGGCGGGCCGGACACGGGGCCGTCCCGGCCCCGAGGCGGGGCACCCGTATCGCGTCTATCACGGCGGTGAACTGGGTGCAGTCGTTTGTCGCCGGTCGCGTCCGCCCTCCCCTAGGTGTGCTGTCGCATGAGGTTGGTGGCGTTGCCTGGACGGTGGGTCGGCTCTCGGGGTCAGCCGCCGGTGGAGTAGGAGGCGATGACGCCGCGCAGGAAGGTCGTGCCGTCGCTGAGCTCGACGCTCACATTGCCGGACGCCCAGATCTCGTGAGTGCCGGGGACGAGTTGGAGGTC
>NZ_JBQQBS010000147.1:0-814 GCF_052245395.1 Streptomyces sp. 4N124 | reverse complement strand
GCGTATCTGGGTCTGGTGGCCGCGTTGCGGGGCCAGGTGGACCGCGCCCGGGAACTGCAGGCCACCGTCGACGCCTGGGCCCGCCCCCGCGGCGTCGGATTCCTCACCCAGATCACCGACGCCATCGGCACCACCACCGCCCTCACCGAAGGCGACTACGAAGCCGCCTACCTCCACGCCATCGGCATCACACCCCCCGGCACCTTCACCCCCTACGCCCACCAAGCCCCCCGCACCCTCCTCGACCTCGTCGAAGCAGCCCTCCACACCGGCCGCACCGAACAAGCCCGCACCCACGCCCTCGCCGCCCAACAAGCCGGCCTCCCCCACCTCTCCCCCCGCCTCGCCCTCATCACCTACGGCGCCCTCGCCATGACTACCACCGACCCCACCGAGGCCGAACACCTCTACCACCAAGCCGAAACCCACCCCGCCGCCCCCCACTTCCCCTACGAACACGCCCGCATCCAACTCGCCCACGGCACCCGCCAACGACACACCCACAACCCCAAAACCGCACGCCCCACCCTCACCCAGGCCGCAGAAACCTTCCAACGCCTCGGCGCACCCACCTGGACCGAACGCGCCCACGCCGAACTCCGCGCCACCGGCGCCCCCACCCGCACCTCAACCACCCACCTGGCCACACTGACCTGGCAAGAACGCCGCATCGCCGACCTCGCCGCCAGCGGCCTCACCAACAAAGAAATCGGCGAACGCATGCACCTCTCCCCCCGCACCGTCAGCTCACACCTCTACCGCGTCTTCCCCAAACTCGGCATCACCGCACGCGCCGCCCTCCGCGACGCACTGG
>NZ_JBQQBS010000146.1:0-879 GCF_052245395.1 Streptomyces sp. 4N124 | reverse complement strand
ACGTTCTCGCACAGCTCGTAGCCGCTGTACACGCCCCAGGTCGGCGACAGGGTGGCCGCCAGTACCGCCCGCACCTCGAACGCCGGCCGCCCGCCCTGCTGCAGATACGCGTGCAGAATGTCCGGCGTATTGACGAAGAAGTTCGGCCGCATATACGCCGCCGCCTCCCCCGACAGCTCCGTCAGATACTCCGTCAGCTCCTGCTTGCCGTTACGCCAGGTGAAATACGTGTACGACTGCTGGAACCCGATCTGCGCCAGCGTGTGCATCATCGCCGGACGGGTGAACGCCTCCGCCAGGAAGATCACATCCGGGTCGGTGCGCCCGATGTCCGCCAGCACCCGCTGCCAGAACACCACCGGCTTGGTGTGCGGATTGTCCACCCGGAAGATCCGCACCCCATGGCCCATCCACAACCGCAAAACCCGCAGCGTCTCCGCGACCAGACCGTCCATGTCCGCGTCGAACGCGAGCGGATAGATGTCCTGATACTTCTTCGGCGGATTCTCCGCATACGCGATCGACCCGTCCGGCCGGTGATGGAACCACTCCGGATGCTTGTCCACCCACGGATGATCCGGCGAACACTGCAACGCGAAGTCCAGCGCCACCTCCATCCCCAGCGCACGCGCCTGCGCCACGAACCAGTCGAAGTCCTCGAAGCTGCCCAGCTGCGGATGGATCGCGTCGTGCCCGCCCTCCGGCGACCCGATCGCCCACGGCACCCCCACATCCTCCGGGCTCGGGTTGAGCGTGTTGTTGCGGCCCTTGCGGAACGTGGCGCCGATCGGATGGACCGGCGGCAGATACACCACGTCGAAACCCATCGACGCGATCACCGGCAGGCGGCGCGCGGCCGTCCGGAACGTCCCGTGCGGC
>NZ_JBQQBS010000145.1:0-919 GCF_052245395.1 Streptomyces sp. 4N124 | reverse complement strand
GATTCCTACGACGCGGCCGCGTCGTTCCTGGTGGGAAAAGGCCCCTGCTGGTTGTCGGTGGCGTCGCGTAGGCTCGCAGGTGTCGGAAAATGATGGATCCGCTGCGAGGGAGGGGGCCCACGTGCTCATCGACACCTACGGCCGAGTGGCCACCGACCTGAGGGTCTCGCTGACCGACCGCTGCAATCTGCGGTGCACGTACTGCATGCCCGAGGAGGGCCTGCAGTGGCTGGCCAAGCCGGACCTGCTCACGGACGACGAGATCGTCCGCCTGATCGACATAGCCGTCACCTCCCTGGGCATCACGGAGGTCCGCTTCACCGGCGGCGAGCCGCTGCTGCGCCCCGGCCTGGTCGGCATCGTGGAGCGGGTCGCGGCGCTGGAGCCGCGCCCGCAGATGTCCCTGACCACGAACGGCATCGGCCTCAAGCGCACCGCGTCCGCCCTGAAGGCGGCGGGCCTGGACCGGGTCAACGTCTCGCTGGACACCCTGCGCCCGGACGTCTTCAAGGCCCTGACCCGCCGGGACCGCCACCATGACGTCATCGAGGGCCTGCACGCCGCCCGCGAGGCGGGCCTGACCCCGGTCAAGGTCAACTCGGTCCTGATGCCGGGGCTGAACGACGACGAGGCCCCCGACCTGCTGGCCTGGGCGGTGGAGCACGACTACGAGCTGCGGTTCATCGAGCAGATGCCGCTGGACGCCCAGCACGGCTGGAAGCGCGACGGCATGATCACCGCGGGCGACATCCTGGCCTCGCTGCGCACCCGCTTCGAGCTGGCCGAGGAGGGCGACGAGGCCCGCGGCTCGGCCCCGGCGGAGCGCTGGCTGGTCAACGGCGGGCCGCACCGCGTCGGCGTCATCGCCTCGGTCACCCGCCCGTTCTGCGCGGCCTGCGACCGCACCCGCCTCACCGCC
>NZ_JBQQBS010000144.1:0-1181 GCF_052245395.1 Streptomyces sp. 4N124 | reverse complement strand
TGTTTGACGCTTTACAGCGGGTACCGGAATATCAACCGGTTATCCATCGACTACGCCTGTCGGCCTCGCCTTAGGTCCCGACTTACCCTGGGCAGATCAGCTTGACCCAGGAACCCTTAGTCAATCGGCGCACACGTTTCCCACGTGTGAATCGCTACTCATGCCTGCATTCTCACTCGTCAACCGTCCACAACTCGCTTCCGCGGCTGCTTCACCCGGCAGACGACGCTCCCCTACCCATCCATACTCCCGTTGGGGATATGTGTATGAATGACACGACTTCGGCGGTACGCTTGAGCCCCGCTACATTGTCGGCGCGGAATCACTAGACCAGTGAGCTATTACGCACTCTTTCAAGGGTGGCTGCTTCTAAGCCAACCTCCTGGTTGTCTGTGCGACTCCACATCCTTTCCCACTTAGCGTACGCTTAGGGGCCTTAGTCGATGCTCTGGGCTGTTTCCCTCTCGACCATGGAGCTTATCCCCCACAGTCTCACTGCCGCGCTCTCACTTACCGGCATTCGGAGTTTGGCTAAGGTCAGTAACCCGGTAGGGCCCATCGCCTATCCAGTGCTCTACCTCCGGCAAGAAACACACGACGCTGCACCTAAATGCATTTCGGGGAGAACCAGCTATCACGGAGTTTGATTGGCCTTTCACCCCTAACCACAGGTCATCCCCCAGGTTTTCAACCCTGGTGGGTTCGGTCCTCCACGACCTCTTACAGCCGCTTCAACCTGCCCATGGCTAGATCACTCCGCTTCGGGTCTTGAGCGCGCTACTATCTCGCCCTGTTCGGACTCGCTTTCGCTACGGCTTCCCCACACGGGTTAACCTCGCAACACACCGCAAACTCGCAGGCTCATTCTTCAAAAGGCACGCAGTCACGAGACACCAAGCAAGCTTGATGTCCGACGCTCCCACGGCTTGTAGGCACACGGTTTCAGGTACTATTTCACTCCGCTCCCGCGGTACTTTTCACCATTCCCTCACGGTACTATCCGCTATCGGTCACCAGGGAATATTTAGGCTTAGCGGGTGGTCCCGCCAGATTCACACGGGATTTCTCGGGCCCCGTGCTACTTGGGTGTCTCTCCAACGAGCCGCTGACGTTTCGACTACGGGGGTCTTACCCTCTACGCCGGACCTTTCGCATGTCCTTCGCCTACATCAACGGTTTCT
>NZ_JBQQBS010000143.1:0-1206 GCF_052245395.1 Streptomyces sp. 4N124 | reverse complement strand
CTCAGAACTAACACAGTGGACGCGAGCAACTGAGGACAAGCCCTCGGCCTATTAGTACCGGTCACCTCCACCCCTTACAGGGCTTCCAGATCCGGCCTATCAACCCAGTCGTCTACTGGGAGCCTTAACCCCTCAAAGGGGGTGGGAACACTCATCTCGAAGCAGGCTTCCCGCTTAGATGCTTTCAGCGGTTATCCCTCCCGAACGTAGCCAACCAGCCATGCCCTTGGCAGAACAACTGGCACACCAGAGGTTCGTCCGTCCCGGTCCTCTCGTACTAGGGACAGCCCTTCTCAATGTTCCTGCGCGCGCAGCGGATAGGGACCGAACTGTCTCACGACGTTCTAAACCCAGCTCGCGTACCGCTTTAATGGGCGAACAGCCCAACCCTTGGGACCGACTCCAGCCCCAGGATGCGACGAGCCGACATCGAGGTGCCAAACCATCCCGTCGATATGGACTCTTGGGGAAGATCAGCCTGTTATCCCCGGGGTACCTTTTATCCGTTGAGCGACGGCGCTTCCACAAGCCACCGCCGGATCACTAGTCCCGACTTTCGTCCCTGCTCGACCCGTCGGTCTCACAGTCAAGCTCCCTTGTGCACTTACACTCAACACCTGATTGCCAACCAGGCTGAGGGAACCTTTGGGCGCCTCCGTTACTCTTTAGGAGGCAACCGCCCCAGTTAAACTACCCATCAGACACTGTCCCTGATCCGGATCACGGACCCAGGTTAGACATCCAGCACGACCAGACTGGTATTTCAACGACGACTCCCCCTGAACTGGCGTCCAGAGTTCACAGTCTCCCAGCTATCCTACACAAGCCGAACCGAACACCAATATCAAACTGTAGTAAAGGTCCCGGGGTCTTTCCGTCCTGCTGCGCGAAACGAGCATCTTTACTCGTAGTGCAATTTCACCGGGCCTATGGTTGAGACAGTCGAGAAGTCGTTACGCCATTCGTGCAGGTCGGAACTTACCCGACAAGGAATTTCGCTACCTTAGGATGGTTATAGTTACCACCGCCGTTTACTGGCGCTTAAGTTCTCAGCTTCGCCACCCCGAAGAGTGACTAACCGGTCCCCTTAACGTTCCAGCACCGGGCAGGCGTCAGTCCGTATACATCGCCTTACGGCTTCGCACGGACCTGTGTTTTTAGTAAACAGTCGCTTCTCGCTGGTCTCTGCGGCCACCCCCAGCTCAC
>NZ_JBQQBS010000142.1:0-1319 GCF_052245395.1 Streptomyces sp. 4N124 | reverse complement strand
CTAGGTGTGCTGTCTCGGGAGGTTGGTTCCATGGCTGGACACAGCCTGGGGCGCGTGGGGACCCCTCCCGGAGCCAGATCCCTACGCTCGCGACATGTGCTCAGGACCGCAGGCAATCCGGCGCGGTGCCGGAACAGGTCTGCCGCGCCGCATGGCGGTGGCAGCGGCCGTGCTGCTGATCGTGACCGGTTGCGACAGCGGAGGCAGGGACGACGACACCAAGCCGCGCTCGGCACGCTGGCAACTCGACTACGCCACTACGTCCACCCGTGACACGAGCGTGACCGACATCGCTGCCGCTTCCCGGGACGAGGGCTGGGCTGTGGGCCAGGACATACCGGACGACGGCTTCGGCGAGTTCTTCCTGCTGCACCGCCACGGCACCACCTGGAAACGTGCCGAGATGCCGCTGCAGCCGGTGAAGGGGGCAGAGTTCGACAACAACTACGTCCACCTGGACGCCTCCAGCCCCGACAACGTATGGCTGTTCGCCAGTCAGATCAGGGACAGCGTCGGGTCCGTAGGAAAGCCGACGGCAGCGCGCTGGGACGGCCGCAGGTGGCGTACGACCTCCGTCGACTTCAGAGTGTGGGACGTCGCCGTCCTGGCGCCCGACGACGTGTGGGCGCTGGACGCGAACCGCGCGGTCGGGCTGCACCATTGGGACGGCGAGCGCTGGACCGTCCACGATCTGCCCGGCGAGGCCGTAGCACTGTCCGCGACCGGCCCGGACGACATCTGGGCGGTGGGCTCCCACGACGACCGACCTGCGACCATGCACTTCGACGGGAAGGAGTGGCGGTCGGTCCCCACGCCCGAGCTCCGTCTTCCCAGGCCGGTGGACGGGGACGCGTCGCTGTCCGACGTCGTGGCCGTTTCCCGGGACGACGCCTGGGCGTTCGGTTCACCCGAGTACTGGACGGACGGCGCCGAGGTACGCGAGATGGCGTTCGCCCTGCACTGGGACGGCAAGCGCTGGCGCAAGGCCCCGAAGGCCATCGACACCACGCTGCGCAGCCAACCCGAACTCGGGACGTCGGGGACCCCTGACGGTGCAGGCGGGTTCGTCCTGAGCGGCGGGCTCCACCACACCGACGACGGCACACTGCACACGATCAAGCAGCCGAAGCCGGTCGCCGGCCGCTCCGGAAAGATCACCAAGGCGGACCGGCGCCAGCGCTTCCAAGTAAGCGACCTCCAACTCGTCCCCGGCACTCACGAGATCTGGGCGTCCGGCAATGTGAGCGTCGAGCTCAGCGACGGCACGACCTTCCTGCGCGGCGTCATCGCCTCCTACTCCACCGGCGGCTGACCCCGAG
>NZ_JBQQBS010000141.1:0-1367 GCF_052245395.1 Streptomyces sp. 4N124 | reverse complement strand
TTCAGGGGCTGTGTCCGCGTCGTTTGTAGTGGCTGATACGGGCTTGGTGTTGGCGTCGTCGGCGCCATGTCGACCAGTGCAGGATGTGGTCGATGGGGGTGGGGCGGCGGTCGGTGAGGCGGGTGATCAGGCGTCGGATCTCGGCGAGGCTGAGGTGGATGAGCTGGGAGGATCCGTTTCTGCTTTGTCGGTGTCGATTTCGCGGGCTCGCAGGACGGTGAGGCAGGCGTGGGCTGCCATGGCCAGGGTCATGTGGCGGTGCCAGCCGGGATAGCGGCGGACCTGGTAGTCGTCCAGGCCGCATTCCTGCTTCGCGGTCTGGAAGCATTCCTCCACCGCCCAGCGGCTGCCCGCGATGCCGATCAGCTCGTCCAGCGTGGTCTGGGCCGGGCAGTAGGCGATGTAGTAGGACATCTCATCGGGCCTGCTGACACTGCGGCGGGCGAGAACCCAGTGCCGGCGGTCCGCGCGGTGCCAGGGCCTCACCTCGACGCGGGCCCAGTCGAAGATCCGCCGGCCATGAGCTCCTTCACCGCAGGAACGGCGTTTCCACTTCTGCCGCGGCAGGCCGGGAAACAGGTCGTGGACGGGGTGGTCGATGGACCAGCGGGTGACGACCGTGTCGTGCCGGGTGGTGGCCATGACGTGGAAGACGTCGGCCTGCTCCAGCTCGAACCGCCAGCCCTTGCTGTAGCCGTAGGCGGCGTCCGCCGTCACCCATCCGAACGGGATGTTCTCGGCGATGGCCCGGCGGACCATCGCCTTGGCCATGGCCACTTTCGTCTCGAAGCCGACCGTGTCGTCGATGCCCGCCCGCCGGCACCGTTCCCGGTCGTCCGTCCAGGAAGTGGGCAGATACAACCGCCGGTCGATGAGCGTGCGTCCGCGATCTGTGGCGTAGGCGAGGAACACCCCGATCTGGCTGTTCTCGGTGCGGCCGGCGGTGCCGGAGTACTGCCTTTGCACCCCGGCCGAGCGGATGCCCTTCTTGAGGAAGCCGGTGTCATCCACGATCAGGACCGCATCCCGGTCTCCGAGATGTTCCACGACGTAGTCGCGCACGTCGTCCAGGACCTCGTCGGGGTCCCACTCGATCCGGTTCAGCAGCCGGTGGATGCGATCGGGACCCGCGTGCCCGGCTTCCTCGGCCAGCGTCCAGCCGTTCTTGCGCTCAAGCGGCGCAACCAGCCCCCGCATATAGGCAAGCGCCGACTGACGCGGCTCCTCCCGGTTGAACCTGTGCACGAACCGCTCATGCAGAGCGGCCAGTTCACCCGCCCACAGCCTGACATCAGCAAGGTCCCCACCCATAACCACACCAACGAACGACCTGGCCAGCAGTCACGACAACCACCGTTGCAGTACTA
>NZ_JBQQBS010000140.1:0-1641 GCF_052245395.1 Streptomyces sp. 4N124 | reverse complement strand
CTAAGGGTTGTCCCGCAAATGATCTTCCACGGTAGGGGCATGGGCCGTTGCCCGGGCTGGCGATTACACGTTTCGGTTGATGACTGATACCTGCGCACCCTCACGTCAACGAAAGTTGACGCGCCTACCTTGTCAACGTAGGTTGACGTGATGGGTAATCAAACGCTGCTTGCCTGCGGGATGGCCGCCGGCCCGCTCTTCACCGTCGCGTACCTACTGGAAGGTGCCAGCCGTGTTGACTACAAGCCGTTCCGCCATCCCGTCAGTTCGCTCGCCCTTGGCCGCGCCGGGTGGTCGCAGACCGTCAGCTTCCTCTTCGCGGGCTTGCTGTCGCTGCTCTTCGCCGTGGGCCTGTGGCGTACTGGGCCTTCCCACTGGGGTGCACTGCTGATCGGCGTATGGGCGGTCGGCCTGCTGGGCGCAGGTGCCTGCCGCACGGATCCGGTGAGCGGTTACCCAGTCGGCACCCCCGATCAGCTTCGGCGCCCCACCCGCGTCGGGGCTCTGCATGACCTGTTCTCCCTCATCGGATTCCTCGCCCTTGCCGTAGCCTGTTTCGTCTTTGCCCTGTCCAACTCGCTGGGATGGGCCCTCTACTCGATCGCCAGTGGTGTGCTCTTCGCGACCACGATGGCGCTGGCCAGTGCCGCGTTCAGCCAGCATCAACGCTGGGTGGATTTGGGCGGATTGATTCAGCGCGTCTCACTCACGATCGGCTGGACCTGGCAGACGCTGCTCGCCGTGCGCGTTCTGCACACCTGACGGTTGTCTCATATCGCTGCTCACGGCAGAGATGATCTTTCCATGGCTGGTGTGATCACGGCGTCGGAGCCGTCTTGGATAGGCCCCTTCACCGGGCTGAGCCTGCGATGCTTCACCAAGTTGGTGAGCGCCCTGCGGCGCGAGGGCGCGGACGCGGCCCGTAGAGGCCGGCCGTGGAGCCTTCCGCTGGAGGACCGAGTCCTGCTCGTGACGGCCTACTGGCGCACGAACTTGACGATGCGGCAGCTCGCTCCGCTGTTCGGCATCTCAAAGTCCGCAGCTGACCGCGTCATCGACCACCTCGGCCCCAGGCTTGCGCTCCAGGCGCGCAAGCGATTCCGCAAGGACGCCGTACTCATCGTGGACGGCACGCTCGTACCCACCCGGGACCACACCGTCGCCGAGCAGTCGAAGAATTACCGGTACTCCACCAACCACCAGGTCGTGATCGACGCCGACACCCGCCTGATCGTCATGGTCGGCCGACCGCTTCCCGGCAACCGCGCCGACTGCAAGGCATGGACGGAATCCGGCGCCAAGGCCGCCGTTGGCAGGACCACCACGATCGCGGACGGCGGCTATCCCGGCACAGGACTCGTCATGCCCCATCGCCGGCGCAAAGGCGAAGAGCTTCACGACTGGAAGCAGGCACACAACAAGTCCCACAAACAGGTCCGGGCCCGCGTCGAGCATGTCTTTGCCCGGATGAAGGGCTGGAAGATCCTGCGCGACTGCCGCCTCAAAGGCGACGGTGTTCACCACGCCATGCTCGGCATTGCCCGCCTGCATAACCTCGCCCTCGCCGGATAGGCGAGCAAGCCGCGCCAGGGGGACCGGCGTCCAACTCGAGTCGAAGATCAATTGCGGGACAGGCCTTAG